>NZ_DLIY01000003.1:3057-8706 GCF_002483985.1 Dysgonomonas sp. UBA7630 | reverse complement strand
ATCAAAAACACCGTCCGGTGATGATTCACCGTGCGCCGTTTGGGTCGATGGAGCGTTTCATTGCCGTGCTTATAGAGCATACAGCAGGGAAATTCCCGTTGTGGCTTGCTCCCGATCAGGTGGTGATATTGCCTATCAGCGAGAAGTTTAACGACTATGCTCACCGTGTGTCTCACTACTTCAAGCAACAGGGTATCAGTTCGCAGGTAGACGACCGCAACGAAAAAATAGGTCGCAAAATCCGTGACAACGAATTGAAACGTATCCCTTACTTGCTGATTGTAGGAGAGAAAGAAGCCGAAAGTGAAGAGGTTTCAATCCGCAAACAAGGTGATGGTGATAAAGGATCTATGAAGTTTGTGAACTTTGCCGCACAGCTAAATGAAGAAATGGAACAAATGATGAATGCTTGGGAGCATCAGGCTTAAGTCTCGTCATTTTACTAAGTGATATAAAAGAGTCCCAAAAGTTATAAGAACTTTTGGGACTCTTTGCATTCTCATCGTTTTATGGATATGCCGATGATGCTCTAAGGGTTACATTATATATACTGTAATATATAGATTGTAATTTGATCCTGCTTTTTAGCTAAGTTTGGCTGTTCATGCGGTATTTAAGGTTTTATTTCGTATATTAGTTTTTTAATGCAAACATAAAAGACAAAACAATGAAAAAAACTTTATTAATTACACTCATTTTGGGAGTGATTTCATTATCCTGTTTTTCACAGCAATTTGAATTAACCCCCGAAGGGTTGAGAGATGCTGCTGATACGTCTAAAGACTTTTTGGTTATTCCTGTTGACGGAAAATCGGCATCAGACTTGTATAGTATATCCAAGCGATATGTAAATGAAAAAATGTCGAATCCCAAATTTGCAATAAAATCCGACTTGGATGGAGATTATTTGCGATATAGTCTTTATTACCCAACGATATTCAGCTTTTCTAAAATGCTGGTTATCCTTAAAGTAAATGGTGCTTATCAGATAGAGATGAGATTTCGGGATGGACGTATTCGGTATAATATCACAACTCTGAGTTTAACCTTCGAGGAGGGTGGCAATGAGTTTTATATTGCTGCCAGTAAAATGAAAGGCTGGGCTATTTTTGATAATAAGGGAAAGCTTTTGATGAAAAATGAAAAGCAAAAACTTGAAGACCATTTCAACAGTGAAGTGCAGATGTTTGTTGATTTCATTCAATCGGATGGAGCTAGTGTAAATGATAATTGGTAAATAAGAACCGTTATACAAAACGAAATCTGATTAATTGAAACTAAAGTGATGAAGCTGTGACAATTTTGGATGTATAAATAAGAATAGGGGGCATCCCCCTTTGAATTAAAAAGATAGGGAAATTTATACAAATTCAATAAGTTTTTTATTACCTTTGCACCCAGCTTTGTTTTAAAAATAAAAATAAATAAAAAATAAAGGAAAAGAATCTAACATTTTTTGAATGAGGAACAATAGATTTAATCAAAAAAAAGAAGAGTTACACAAGATCAATAATAACATTCGAGCTAGAGAAGTTCGTTTAGTCGGAGATAATGTCGAGCAAGGGGTATACTCTATTGGTGAGGCTTTACGATTGGCTGATGAGCTTGAGCTTGACCTCGTTGAAATCTCTCCAACAGCAGAACCTCCTGTGTGTAGGATTACAGATTATCAGAAATTCCTCTATCAACAAAAGAAAAAGCAAAAAGAAGCCAAAGCCAAATCGGTGAAGGTGGTGGTGAAAGAAATTCGTTTTGGACCACAGACCGACGACCATGACTTTAACTTCAAGCTGAAACACGCCAAAGGATTCCTCGAAGAAGGCTCTAAGCTAAAGGCTTATGTGTTCTTCAAAGGACGTTCTATCTTGTTTAAAGAACAAGGAGAGGTGTTGCTGCTTCGTTTTGCTACCGAGCTCGAAGACTACGGAAAAGTAGATCAGTTGCCGGCACTTGAAGGTAAGAGAATGATCATGATGATGTCTCCTAAAAAATCACCTGCAAAGGCTGCTCCTGCTAAACCGAAGGAAGATAAGCCAAAGGTGAAAGTGGAAAAGAAAGAGGACGAAGAAAAAAGCGCAGAATAAGCAGTTCGAAAGAATTGCATTCGTATATAAATTAATTTAATTAATAAACTGAGATGCCAAAAAAGAAGACTAATTCCGGTGCCAAAAAGAGGTTTGCCCTTACCGGAACAGGAAAAATCAAAAGAAAACATGCTTTCAAAAGTCACATCTTGACTAAGAAAACAAAAAAACAGAAAAGAAACCTTACTCACACTACAACAGTAAGCAAGGTGGACGAAAAGTCTGTTAAGCAATTGTTGGGAATGAAATAATTGTATTTCTTAAAAGCAAGTTTTAAAGATTTATTAACCGGATGTATGCAGCAAAGTGTTTTTGAAATAAGAAAACCGCTATCATTCAAAACAATGTAAATTATGCCAAGATCAGTCAATCATGTTGCTTCGCGCAACCGCAGAAAAAAAGTTCTGAAATTAACAAGAGGTTACTATGGAGCCCGCAAAAATGTGTGGACAGTAGCCAAAAACACATGGGAAAAAGGTCTTACCTATGCTTTCCGTGACCGTCGTGCTAAAAAACGCAACTTCCGTGCACTTTGGATACAACGTATCAACGCTGCTGCACGTTTGGAAGGTATGTCTTACTCTCGCCTGATGGGCGCTCTTCACAAGAATGGAGTAGAGATCAACCGTAAAGTTCTTGCAGACCTTGCAATGAACCATCCGGAAGCGTTCAAAGCAATCGTAGATAAAGTAAAATAAAGAATATCTTTATATACAAAGAAAAAGCAACCCGCAGTGGTTGCTTTTTTTGTTTCTATACGTTATCGAGTTTGTCTATTATGGGGCTTTTCTTCATTGCTGATTTTGTTATTGTATAAAAAAGCTATACTTTTGCACCTCAGATAAGGATTTTGCTACTTATACTCCAGCGTTAGGGAAGAAAATAGGGAGTATGGGTATCCTTTTGTAAAGAGTTCTTTGCATACCCTAATAATTTAGATATACTAATTTTTAAATTATTTTGATTGATGAGTAAAAGCAAAATTTACCTGCCTCTCTTAGTGTTGGGAACTGCATTTTGGGGAATTTCGTTTCCTTTATCCAAAGATGCATTCGATTCTATCCACCCTTACACATTCATGTTTTATCGTTTCTTGATTGCGACTTTCATTCTGGCTTTGATATTCTACAAGCAGATTCCGAAAATAAACAGTGAAACAATCCGTAAAGGCGCTATTGCCGGGCTATTCCTTTTTATGGGTATTTGCTGGCAAACGGTGGGGTTGAAGTATACAAGTTCGTCCAACGCCTCGTTTATTGCGGGGGTAGAGGTCGTGCTGATTCCTTTGTTTGCGTTCCTGTTTATGAAGAGATCTATTCAGACACGAATGTGGGTGGCGTGCCTTCTGGCTTTAGCCGGGTTGTATATTATTGCCATGGCGTCGGGTTTCTCAGACTTTAGGATCGGAGACCTGATGGTGTTTGTGGGGTCGTTGTTTTATTCGGTTTACATTTTGTATGTGGGCAAGATCAGTACAGATTCACGGTCTGATGTAACGGCTATTCCGTTTGTTATCATACAGCTATCTGTTTGTGCTCTTTTGGCGGGTGCATTAACTGTATCTACGCAGGGCGTTGGGGCTATCTCGATGTCGTTGCCTTTTGATGTATGGAAGGCTTTGCTGTTTGTCGCCATTTTGTCTACGGCTTATATGTATTGTATTCAGAATGCGGCTCAGAAGTATATTGAGGCCGAGAAGATCGCGTTGACATACTTGTGCGAACCTATTTTTGCGACTGTATTTGCGTATATAATATTAAATGAAGAGATAACAAGCCGAACAGTGATTGGTGGTGCACTTATATTGTCGGCAATGCTTTTGGCGGAAGTAAACGTCATGGCTGTATACCGACGTATCAGGGCGTTCTGTACTGTGAACTAAATTGAATGAACCGATTGTAGTCAAAAAGAGATATTCGCTGAGAGTGTCTCTTTTTGTTCTTTGTGGGGGGCTGTAAGATAATTTTGGATTGTATACAAAAGCTGGGAATAATTTTATATTTTTGTGTCGCCTAACGGCCCTGTAGTTTAATGGATAAAATAAAGGATTCCGGTTCCTTAGCTGTGGGTTCGATTCCCGCCAGGGTCACAGAAAAGCAAGTATAGCGACTGTATATCATTGAATATATAGTCGTTATTTTTTAGGGGGAGGTTGGCAGGGGGAGATTTGTGAATTACTTACTTATTGGATTAGGAATACATCAAACACGACACTTTCTTTGTCAATCTTTCTCATCTTCTATTCTTTCTCTGTTAGTAATAATGGGTTATCGTCTAAATGGGTTTGTAATTTATAATGTGTTCATATACTCCCGTATTTACATGTTTTTTTCTATATGTTTATCTAATCTGAAATAACGGCAACCGAATTAATATTATAATATCTTGCATAGTCAGTATTCCACCAAACATGAGGGTCTGAACTTAAATCAGAAAATCCATATTTGGAATGGTATTGCTTCAGTTTATCTCTATAAACAATGTCCCTCACACCCTTCTTTTTCTGATCTTCTAAGTAGGTAATTCTTAATTCCCAGAAATCGTGAACTTCTTTTATTGTAATAAGCTTTCTAGCATAATCATAAGAGAATATACATGTCATAAAAACAATGACGATAGCGTATGTTAATTTAGAATATTTTATTTTTAGATTAACATTACAAACAAGGATCGCAATCGCAATAATGATAAGTATAATAGTTCCAAAAAGTGCTCGTTTAGGGAATGTAGGGGATAGAATCATTATAAAAAAAGAAAAAAGACCTGAAAGTATGAATAATAAGGAGTTTAGCACCATATTTTTTCTTTCACGACGATTGGTGAATAAAAAAATAAGTAGTGCAATTGCCCATATTATTAGTAGGGGTAATATATAGCTTTGAAAATGGTTGATAGCCACTTGTAGGATGTAAAGAGGGATGTCATGTTCTGCCAAACCCTGTTTGTTGTAATCTTGAATAATAATGTCAGCTCTCTTATAGTTGCCCGGTGCAAGAATCATAAAAGCGTATCCGATAATTGTTCCCGTTAATCCGATGACAGACCATTTCGGTATTTTAATTTTATAGTATTTGCACAAGATTATTGTTGATAAAATGAACATAATAAGTGCTATTCCTAAATTCTCATTAGTCCACCCTGCAACCATTCCGAACAGAAAGAAAAGTATTGCTCTAACATTACTTTCTTTATATAATCGTGTGTTTATATAATTGTAATAAGGATACATAAACATTATAACGATTAATGATCCCCACAGATAATTGGCACTTCCAGTTTTCCATATTGCATTAGAACAAAACTCAGGTTGTAGGAACCAAATAAAAACATGTATTAAAAGCAATAATGATATTGAAGAATATGTGGTTAGTTTACTGTTCGTTATAGATATTCTATATATTGAGTATATTAATATTATATATGCCAATGCGTTAAAAATGCTGGATATACGAAAGTCTATCATTAAAAGCAATTGAGCAATAGTATGAACAACTGTCCTTCCTCCCCATATTTCATAGTGATTAAGTTGTGAGGTAACTATATCAAATAAATTTTCTATTCTTTT
>NZ_DLIY01000003.1:0-2928 GCF_002483985.1 Dysgonomonas sp. UBA7630 | reverse complement strand
TATAATTAAAAAAGCAATAAGGGCAATGAATGATAATGAAATATTTTTATTGTTCATTTTGTAATAGTTGTCATAAATGTGTTTGTCAAAGTAAATGAAATATATTTTACTTCGAAATATTTTGTCTTGCAAATGTGGTTATCTTTTTCAACAACTCACCCTTTCCGACAGATTTACTCTATCTAAAATGAAAAATTAATATTTTTTTACACTTTTTCGGTGTTATGGGGCGAACTTTTTCGGAGGTGGGCTGTTTTATGTCTGTAGTTTTGTAAAGTTTGTNNAGGTTGGGAAGTCTGCGAAGTGATTTCGCGGGCTTCTTATTTATTTTATTCCTTTTGGAAAATGAAATTTAATTTTAGTTTTTTCTTTAGTTTCTGGTGGATATATGGCTATATTATTTTTCTTTTATCTGTATATGGAATATATCTTTTTAGAAAGAAGAGAAGAGACAAAGCTTATACAGTTTTTGCAATAATCGCTTTCATCCTTCTTGTTACTTTTATGGATGATATCTTATCTAAGCTATTTTATTAGTTTGTTGCCAATTGGATCTCTATTTTTTCTGATCTTTTTCTGTTTTCCTCTTATTCATTTTTTTACATTTGCGGTATGAATAAAATTGTTCTATTTATCGTCAGGGGTATATACAAGACTACTCCTCCATATAAGGATATGCCGGATACATTATCAAAAACAAGTATATACTTGCATTTCGTTTTTTATCTGGTAGTAGCTATTGTCAGTTTGGGATTGATTATTAATATTTTTACGCGTTTTCTTGATTAGAAGTTAAGCTTTTTATTTAATTATATCTCAATTTTTTTGCCATGTTTAAAGAAAGAATATGTTATTCATTGGATAAAATATTACTTTAACTTTTTAATTCTTTAATTACTTTAGGTAGATGATTATACTCAAAGATATATTAGGAACAGTAGTTATATTTTTTGCTTTCATTCTAATGGCGTCGCCTCTATTGGCAGTCTTCTGTTATTTATGCTCATTTTTTGCAAAATATCATGGGCTAAAATATAAAAGTACACTTTTTTTAATTATTGCAATATTTCTTACTATAGTATCCGCCTCCATTTATTCTATGTATGGGAAGTATATCTTGTCGTTTTTGGGGTTAAGGTAATTTATTCCAAACACATTGTTAAAACAATTGATGATATTAACTTTTACATTTTTAATAGCACAAATATGAAAAAAACACTAACGCGAACTTTAATCCTATCTTTTTTTATCTCCCTCAATTCATGTATGGTAATCAATTCATTGCTTGGTATTAATCAGTGCAATTATCCGAATTGCGACAGGGAATGTGCCGATAATTGTAACTATTGCTCGTTCCATTGCGATGGTTATGGCCTTCCCGCTGATCTCGATGCCAGAACAGGGAAGTCAATTGATAAGCAGTTGGAGCAATACCGAAACGACCAGAAAAAGAAGTAATTTCGATACTTTAAAAGAAAAGAGCATACACAAATATCGTCAGAAGCATAGCCGATATAGTAAAGAATGGGATAAACAAAAACTTATCCATCCTCTTGCTAATGAAAAGATAAACCAGAATATTGATAGAGACAATTAGCCCTACAATATATGCTTTCATGGTTTTTCCTACAACCACAAAAGGATTATATAATAAATACGCATCGCTCGATTGGTGGGGATAGCCGTATAGTTTTTCTACTATATACCCTATTATCAGATATAGAAAAATAAGACCAAGAAGATATAAGAGGCTATATAAAGCACTGTAGGCAACTTTTTTCATAAAGCGATCGTTGAATTTCTGTATTTTTTGTAACAATTTATTCAAAAGACGAAAGTAGCAATAAGAAATCACTTTTTGATTGAACGGTTTCTCGATTATTACTTTCTCGATACGCAGAAATCCCATTTTAACTAAAATACTTGCTTCCTCAGCTATTTTCTATATCTTTACAGTCAAACAAACCGAGGCAAAAATGAAAAAACTACTATCCATAATCCTACTGCTCAGCCTGTCTGTAGCCTTCTATTCGTGTGGAGGTGATATGGAAGAGGAAACGAAGAAACCCCAAGAATTTGTATGGAACGGCGATTGGAACGATCCTGCCGACCCTAATTTTAAGCCGGAAGGGTTTAATCCGATAAAGGGGGTATGGAGGTTCAATTGGGATACTGATAGGGGAATTTGCTTTTCTGAAGATTTCAAAGTATATAATGTATACTTCCATCCCAATGGAAAATATACTATGGAATTGTGGAGAGAAAAATATATCATCAATGATAAAGCCTTTAAAAATCTGCCAAATGAAATAAATAGATATAAAGTGAAAAACAATAAATTGCAATATACATATGAACTTGAAAAGGATGAATCATGGTCAAATCTAACAAAAGTCCAAGAATAGAAAGAGGATGTATCAAAAGCAATTTTTACGATCATTCTGTCATCCTGGCTGTAGGGAAGAATCTCTTTTGAGAGGAGAGACGTTTCACTATCGTTCAACATAACAATAGAAAGTAATACGTTGATAGTATGTTTTTATTTTTGATATACCCTCTTCTGTATTATTTTATTTTGCGAATGAGTTTTAGTGTTGCCTGATTCTTACCTAAAGGGTCATAACCATCTATTTCAGCTACATTATAAAGGTCTCCGTTGAATCGGATAAGCGATTTATTTAAATTCTTATATTCTTCCGCACTAAGTATGCAATCAATTATTGTGTAATCGTTGCTGTTGTCAAGTAGGAAGAAGAAATTTTTCATAATCGAATCGGTTTTGTTTTCATAATCCAATATCATTTTATATGTATCATTATATTCGTTAGAAACAAGGGCAACCTGTACATTCCTGTTCTTTATGGTTTCAATATTAAATATTCCTGACTTATACCAAAAACGTTGGGCTTTGGAAAATCCAGTGTTAAT
>NZ_DLIY01000004.1:2283-201663 GCF_002483985.1 Dysgonomonas sp. UBA7630 | reverse complement strand
CCTATTTTAGGACGGGACATATAGATGTTTAGAACTTAACACCATATCCAAATCCTACAGTGAAATGGTCAGCATCGCTGAATGTATACTTCATTTCGAGGTTTAAGAAAGTGTTGCTGCTCAGATTATACTCCAAGCCTCCACCAAGATTAAAACCCCAGTTTGTGAAACCTTTACTGCCACTACCATTTTCGCCAGAATAGCGATTGTTCAACATTGCCAAACCTGCTAAAGGAAATACACTTACATTGCTTTCTAATGGAAATACATAATGTGCATTTACGTTAATATCAAGCCCTGTAACTTTATTCTTAGGGAATAAGAACATTATATCCGGCGCAATACGAATATTGTTAGTGATGTTGTATCTGCCTTCAGCTCCAATCATTAAACGACCCGGGTCTGATTGATAACCGGCTTGAAGAACGCCTGATTTCTCACCTTGTTGTGCTTGCACTCCGATTGCCAATAAGGCAAACATAAAAACGAATAATACTTTTTTCATATACAATTATTTAATAAATTATTATACAATAAAATATACTTTAAATATTTAAAATTAAGATTTGATTATTTTTTCAGATTGTAATGTGCTACGGTTAAAAAATTTGTTCTGGTTTTAATTTTTTATTTAATGTTATTATTGTGTCCTTTTTAAATCCCTTTTAACAAACAAACGCACAAACATAATATAAAGTTCACAAATATTTGTGCTTTTAAGTTTGTTTTTTCTAAATAAAAGTGTTTTTGATAGATATTTATAGCCTCTGAAATGACTTTAAAATCTACATAGTTAAATAATACTTAGGGAGTTTACTCTGTCTGAAAAATTAGAGTAAGGTCTGATAGCTTATCAATAAAAAACATCTAACTTTGTACCCGAGTTAATTAGAAGGTTATCGTTATGAAAATGATAAAAGGTATCTTTATCATTCTCCTGTTTTATTTCTTGGGACAAGGAATCAGTTATCTTATTCAAGGATTCGTTCCTGGGAATATCATCGGAATGGTTTTATTATTCCTCAGTCTTTACTTCAAGGCTATCTCTCCCGACAATGTAAAAGACGTAGCAAATGTGTTTACCCGCAACATGGCAATATTCTTTATTCCTGCCGGAGCAGGCTTATTGGGTGCGTATGGTGTGATCAGTAAATTCTGGATGTCTATACTTATCGTTTGTTCGGTGAGTACCGTATTGGTTATTGTGGTTGTCGCTATTGTTCAACAGCAAATGGAACGAAGAAGAAAATGAGAGCATTATTTGAATCCACAGAATTTACGCTTCTCCTTGTTTTTGGCAGTTACCTGTTCGGACAATGGGTTTTTAAGAAGACACGCATCGCTTTGTTGCACCCTATGATTGTTGCCATTGCTATTATTATCGCATTCTTGAAGGTGACAGGTATCGATTACCGGACTTTCGAAGAGAGCAGCCGGTTTGTTAGCTTTATGCTCGGGCCTTCGGTTGTGGCGTTAGGCTATATCCTATACGAGCAGTTGGCATACCTCAAGGGCAATGTAATATCCATCCTTACCTCTATCTTTATGGGTAGCATTGTGGGGATACTCAGTGTGGTACTATTAGCGAGAATAACAGGAGCCGATCAGATGCTTATCCATTCTCTCGAACCCAAATCGGTGACTACACCCATTGCGATGAGTATTGCCGAACAGTCGGGCGGTAATGTATCGCTTACGGCGGTGATTGTGCTTTTCTGCGGTATATTCGGAAGTATTATCGGACCTCCTATATTGCGTTTGCTGGGTATCAAAAGCAGTGTTGCCAGAGGCTTGGCGATGGGAGCTTCGTCGCACGGGGTAGGTACAGCCAAAGCGATGGAAATGGGGATGATAGAGGGCGCATTGAGTGGGCTTGCCATCGGTCTGATGGGGGTAATGACTGCATTGCTGATACCGATATTGCACCAACTGTTTGCTTCATTATAGAAAAAGGCCGATAGGATGAAAAATCCTTATCAGCCTCCAAGCATAAAAAGCTTATTGAATTCAGCAAAACTCTTATCTCAAAGATGATATGTCTATAACGTAACGGAATTGAACTTTTCCGGTCAGTACATTTTTGTATGCTTCATTTACCTGTTGTATCGGTATAATCTCTACCATTGGGTAAATGTTGTTAGCGACCGAGTAATCCATCATTTCCTGTGTCTCGCGTATGCCGCCGATCAACGTTCCATATATTTTCTTGCGTCCTTGCAGAGCCCAAGTTTGCACAGATGGCATATCTTTGATCGCCGGAACACCAATCAGAACCATTGTGCCATCTACTTTTAGCATCGATAGATACGATTCTACACTGAACGAAACAGGGATTGTGCTCAAGATGAGATCGAATGTACCTTCCAAACCTTTCGATTCGTCTGCATTTTTTGTGTTTACATATCTTACCGCACCCAGTTTGGCGGCAGCCTCACGTTTGTCTTCGGTAATGTCGAAAACAGTGACTTCGGCTCCCATCTTCACCGCATATTGCACAGCCATATGTCCCAATCCTCCAAAACCCGCAACGGCAACCTTATCGCCCGCCTTCACCTTGTTATATTTCAACGGCGAATAGGTAGTAATACCCGCACATAAGAGAGGCGCTATCTTTTCGAGCGGAGCACCTTTCGGTATGGTTATCGCAAAAGATTCTCTGACAACAATATTGTTTGAGTATCCGCCTTGCGTATATCCGTCACCTTCCTTACTGCTGTAGGTATAAGTAGCCCCTTTGGTGCAATATTGTTCTTCACCCGCTTTGCAGTAGTAACATTCTCCGCATGAGTTGACCATACAACCCACGCCTGCATAATCTCCGACTTTGAACTTAGCAACATTCTTGCCTGCTTTCACTACCTTGCCCACAATCTCATGTCCCGGAACCAGCGGATAGGCTACTTGTCCCCAGTCGCCTTTAACGGTATGTATGTCTGAGTGGCAGATACCCGAATAGAGTATCTCAATCAGTATGTCATCATCGTTGAGGCTTCTGCGTTCAAATTCGTAAGGGGTAAGGGGAGCGGAGGGATCTGTTGCAGCATAAGCTTTTGTACAGATATGCCCATGATGTTGGTGGTCGCACTGAGCATTCAGGTGAATGACTCCGAAAATAAACAGAGCAACGAAGCTGCTAAGAAATTGTGTCTTCATGATGATTGTCGATACTTTAAAGTGATAGACTAAAATGACCGTATACATAATATGATCGTTGAGAAAAGAAAAACCCTAAAGGAAAAATCACTTTTTTTACACCAGTGGATTTGAAAATATTCTTGTCTTATTTTAGATGCTAATGACCAAAAATACTTCCTGTAGTCTGCTTGACAGATAGTATATGATCTGTGGTGATAACGTTTTACGTTACTTATAATATCAGGCAGTTCTTTTTTTGGTTACCTTTGCGATGATTAGAAATACAATCTCGGTTTAGAAAATAGTTTTCAATTTATAACTCAAAATATATATGGCTTCTTTCCTGCAAGTAGAAGGACTTACAAAAAGCTTTGGTGATCTGGTTTTGTTTCGTGATATATCATTCGGTATAGCCGAAGGCGAACGCATCGGGCTGATCGCAAAAAATGGGTCGGGCAAGACCACCTTGTTGAATATCCTCACAGGAAAAGAACCTTACGATAGCGGAGCTGTTGTTTTTCGTCGCGACTTGCGTGTTGCGTATCTAGAACAAGATCCTGCCTATCCCGAAAACCTGACGGTGCTAGAAGCGTGTTTCCATTCGGGGAATGATGTTACAGACCTCATTGCCGAATACGAAAGGGTAATCAACTCGAAAGACCATTCGGGGCTTGATGCAATCTTGCAGAAGATGGATATTTTGCAGGCATGGGACTACGAGCATCGTGCAAAGCAGATTTTGGGACAACTGAAAATTACCGATTTCGAACAAAAAATATCGCAGCTGTCGGGAGGACAGCTCAAACGTGTGGCTCTCGCCAATGTGCTGATTACCGAACCCGATCTTATTATTCTCGATGAGCCTACCAACCACCTCGACCTCGATATGGTAGAGTGGCTCGAAGAATACCTTCAACGTTCACGTTTGAGTTTGTTGATGGTAACGCACGACCGCTATTTTCTCGATCGTGTATGTAACGAAATCATAGAGATAGATCAACAACAGTTGTATCAGTATAAGGGGAATTTTTCCTACTATCTCGAGAAGCGAGACGAGCGTATTTCTGCTCAGAATGCCGAGTTGGATCGTGCTAACAATATTCTGCGTAAAGAGCTGGAGTGGATGCGGCGTCAACCGCAAGCCCGTGCTACGAAGGCGAAGTCGAGGATCGATGCATTCTACGACTTGGAAAAGAAAGCCCAGCAGGTGCGTGATGCCGGTAATGTCCAATTGCAGATGAAAGGTACATATATCGGTAATAAGATTTTCGAAGCGCAGCATGTTTACAAATCCTTTGGAGATATTAAGATACTCGAAGATTTTAATTATGTGTTTGCCCGATACGAAAAACTGGGTATTGTAGGAAATAACGGTACGGGGAAATCTACTTTCATCAAAATGCTGATGGGGGAGGTTGCTCCCGACAAAGGAGGTTTCGATATTGGCGAAACTGTAAAATTCGGTTACTATAGTCAGGACGGACTGAAGTTTGACGAACAGATGAAGGTTCTTGATGTGGTTCAGAATATAGCTGAGGTGATAGATTTGGGCAATGGCAGCAGACTGACAGCATCGCAATTTCTACAACATTTTCTCTTCCCACCCGAAAAACAGCACAATTTTGTCTATAAGCTTTCGGGAGGAGAAAAACGTCGTCTGTATCTCTGTACGGTCTTGATAACCAACCCGAACTTCTTGGTGTTGGACGAGCCTACCAACGATTTGGATATCGTCACGCTCAATATTCTCGAAGAATACCTTCAACAGTTCAAAGGCTGTGTGATTGTGGTATCGCACGACCGCTATTTTATGGATAAGGTTGTAGATCACTTGCTTGCTTTTCAGGGAAGTGCACGTATAAAAGATTTTCCCGGCAACTATACTCAGTACCGTGAGTGGAAAGAGGTGCAGGACCTTCTTGAAAAAGAAAAGGAACAGGCTGCGAAGCCTAAAGAAGAAAAGGTGCAACAGGTGCAGCCTAAGAATGACGAAAAGAAAAAGCTGTCGTTCAAAGAAAAGCGTGAATTTGAAGAACTCGATACGCTGATACCGCAACTCGAAGAAGAGAAAGCGAACCTTGAAAATGAATTATCCAGCGGTACATTATCTACCGATGAATTGTTACAGAAATCGAGTCGTATCAGTCAACTGATAGAGGAGATAGAAGAAAAAACAATGCGTTGGCTGGAGTTGAGCGAGTTGGCATAGTATTAGAATAAGTGATTGCAAATCCCTCATGATTTATTTTTCGGATTGTAAATCCTTATAATAGAACGCAGGTGATTACAAATCCCCTGCAACGAAGACGAAACCTAACTTGCGGATTGCAAATCCACAAGAACGATAGCATGTCAAACTCACCGTCCTTTCGGATTTGCAATCCGAAAGGATATATTAGCAGGATTTGTAATCCGCAATAGAATAATGATAAATATACAAAACCGAATAACACAAGATATATATTTTACAACAACTACAGTTGTCGATTGGGTTGATATCTTTACTCGTCCACAATATAAACATATCATAATAGAGTCATTGCAATACTGCCAACAAAACAAGGGCTTATTAATATATGCCTGGGTATTAATGAGTAATCATTTGCATATGATTGTAAGTACAGAAGGGGAAAATACGATGAGTGACATTCTGCGTGATTTCAAGAAACATACAAATAAGGAAATTATTAGTTCGTTAGAAAGCGACATTCAGGAGTCGCGTCGCGAATGGATGTTAAACCGTTTTGAGTACGCTGCACGAAACGATAAGAAGATTAAGAATTATCATTTTTGGCAAGATGGGAACGATATGCAACCTATTTATATGTATGACTATTTAGTACAAAAATTAAATTATATTCACCAAAATCCAGTGATAGCCGAAATTGTTGATAAGCCGGAGGAGTATAAGTATAGTTCAGCTATAGATTATGCAGGCGGGAAGGGTCTGCTAAATGTTATTATTGTTTAGTTTTTTTCGGATTACAAATCCTTATAATAAAAGGCAGGTGATTACAAATCCCCTGCAACGAAGGATTGCTAGTCCTTTCGGATTCTACCGTCCTTTCGGATTTGCAATCCGAAAGTATATATTAGCAGGATTTGTAATCCGCAATGGAATCATGATAAATATATTACCATCCTTCCTGATTATAAATCCGAAAGAAAGATAGAGGAACGATACAACTCCCGATTTTAATTTTTAATATCAAGATTAATCAAATAACTTCAATATTGTATTTATCTTTGCAGAAACAAAAAGATGATGCTTAAACCCGGACCTATTGGTGTATTTGATTCAGGATATGGAGGTCTCACGATACTATCGGAGATACAAGCCCTTATGCCCGAATACGATTATTGCTATCTTGGCGATAACTCGCGTGCACCCTATGGCGCTCGGTCGTTTGAGGTGGTCTATGAGTTTACCAAACAGGCTGTGACGGCATTGTTCGATATGGGCTGTAATCTTGTGATTCTTGCCTGTAATACAGCATCGGCAAAAGCTTTGCGTACCATCCAGCAAAAAGATCTGCCAAATATGAATCCCGATAAGAGGGTGCTGGGTATTATACGCCCTACAGCCGAAATCATCGGACAGATAACACGCAGCAGGCATGTAGGAGTCTTAGGTACAGTGGGCACTATACAGTCGCAATCGTACCCGATAGAGATAAATAAACTGTTTCCCGATATAAAAGTAACCGGCGAGGCTTGCCCTATGTGGGTTCCTCTGGTAGAAAATAACGAACACGAAAGTGAAGGAGCAGATTACTTTGTGAAAAAAAGTCTGGATAATATTTTAGCTAAAGATCCCGATATAGACACACTTATTCTTGGCTGCACGCATTACCCGTTGTTGCTGAATAAGATAAAGAAAATTCTACCCAAGGAGGTAACCGCCTTGCCTCAGGGAGAATACATTGCCCATAGCCTCAAAGATTATCTGCGACGGCATCCTGAGATGGATGAGGCATGTACCAAAAACGGAGAGACGCATTATTTTACTACCGAATCTTCCGAAAAGTTTTCAGGTGCGGCAACTATTTTTCTGAACAAAGAGATAGAAGTAAAGCACATTACACTCGATTAAAAATCCCTTATTTTTCGGTCTGCTAAAAAACAATTATATTTGTTTTTGTTAATTGGCATGGATTTTACAAAAAGGAAATAGAAAAGTAAAAACCCCCTATTGTATATTATATAAATATACATCATTTAGAGCATTTCAATAAAAATAAACAAACAGAATGAGCTACCTTTCGAAAGAATATCAGGAACAGTGGAATTTCTCAAAATATCCTCCAAGTGCTTACCGCATCTTTGGATTTGTGTTTAGCAAACAACCCGGAAGTTTTAACTACAATAAAAATATTGTTCAGATATTTACATTAAAATCGGATGATTTACCCGAACAAATAAGAATTGATAATTTCAAGAAATTGTGTCAAAGCTTGTTCAGGGAAATGAATGTAAAAGAAGACTTGGATGTAAAAACAGAAACTGACGATGAAAGTAAAGACACTACCATCACTTTCTCTTCCAACAATATTTGCAACTGCTTGCAGTCATTAAAGTATGAAGATGAGAAGATACTCTTCAATACGCTTTATAAACCATCATTGGGGACATATCCCTTGAGCCTCAATCAGCGGATCGAATTTATTTTGGGAGTTTATTTAAATCATTCTCATCGCAAAGCAAAAATGCTGTTTCGCGACAATTACCCTAAAATGGCATTGACTCATAGTTTTATCGTTGATCTGGCGGGGGAGGATGACGAATTTATTTTAACATCACGTTTCGATAGATCGCATAGCCACGTTATTGAGATTAACGAAAATGGGCAGCTGTGGAAAAAATTAGAAACACTGCTTCTAAAATATGGCTATCAATTATAAGAGATAAATCTCCTATCGCATCTTGAACCTGCAACTTTCTATTTTTCAATAAGTATAACGTTAGATGTAAGGGAAATAATATAAAAGTAACAGCCTGAGGCGTGTTACTTTTGTTTTATCATTCAATTTATTTTTATTAATTTTAGAGTATTGTTTTAACCCAAACACCTGATATTCCATGATAGATTTAAAGCGGTTTACTTTAGTAATTATTCCCGCATCAATACTTAGCCCATATAGTTATAGCCAAAATAAACAGAGCGATGCACCTCAATCCCGTCCCAATATTATTCATATAATGACGGACGATCATTCGTTTCAGACAATCAGTGCATACGGTCATCCTATCTCCAAGTTGGCTCCTACACCTAATATAGACCGATTGGCGAACGAAGGTATGTTGTTTCAGCAAGCCTTTGTCGAAAACTCACTGTCTACCCCGAGTCGGGCATGTCTTATGACAGGCTTGTATAGCCATCAGAATGGGCAACGTCAGTTGGGTGCAGGTATAGATACAACTAAAATCTTTTTTTCGGAATTACTTACACAGGCAGGGTATCAAACAGGAGTTGTAGGTAAATGGCATATGCAATGCGAACCAAAAGGTTTTGATTATTATTGCGTGCTCAACGATCAGGGAGATTATTATAATCCGAGCTTCAAAACGAAAGGCTCTCACGGCAAATACATTCGCGAAGAGGGGTATGCAACCAACCTGATTACAACTCATTCGATAGATTTTCTTAAAAACAGAGACAAGAGCAAACCTTTTGCCCTGTTGGTACATCATAAAGCTCCACACAGAAATTGGATGCCCGAAGCCAAGTACTATGACTTGTACGAGGATGTAGAATTCCCTAAACCTGAAACATTCTATGACGATTACGAAAGCCGTTGCTCTGCTGCCCGCACTCAGGATATGACTATCGATAAGACCATGACATTTATTTATGATCTGAAGCTAAATGAATTAAAGAATACACCACCCTATAATAAGGAATGGAGTGATGGAGGCTTGCAACAAGCGATGAATCAAATGACTCCAGCTCAGCGTGAAGCTTGGGAGAAGGCCTATCATCCTAAGAATATGAAATTCATTAACAGTAACCTGTCCGGCGATGCGCTGCTCGATTGGGAATTTCAACGTTATATGAGAGATTATCTTCGCTGTATAAAATCGATTGACGATGAAGTCGGGCGTTTGATTGATTACCTCGAAAAAGAAGGTTTGATGGATAATACAATTATTGTTTATACTTCCGATCAAGGTTTTTATATGGGAGAACATGGGTGGTTCGATAAGCGTTTTATGTACGAAGAATCGTTCAGAACACCGCTGATAATACGTTATCCCAAAGCCATAAAGTCAGGGACGAAAACCGCTGCTTTGGTACAGAATATAGACTTTGCTCCTACTTACTTGTCATTAGCCGGAATAGAGAAGCCCTCAGAAATGAGCGGAGTTTCTCTTGAAGGGTTGTTTGATGGCAAAACACCTAAAGATTGGAGAAAAGATTTGTATTATCACTATTATGATTATCCTGCGATCCACAATGTACGCCGTCATGATGGTGTGAGGACAGAAAGGTATAAACTCATTCATTTCTACGGTAAAGGAGAAATAAGCAATGATGAAGATATCAATTGTAATGAGTTGTTCGATCTGCAAAATGATCCGACTGAATTACATAATCTCTACGGAAAAGAAGGGTATGAAGAAATAACAAAGGAGTTGCAGACAGCTCTCGATAATTATAGAAAGACACTCAAGGTAGATGAATTTTAAGTGAGTGAAAATTTTTTTTCGTCATTTTATTATCAATAGAGTATAATATCACAATCTAAAACCAGACCGGATGTCTTCAAAAACGTATGCTCCTTTTGCAAAGCCACTCTATGTGATGCTCAAGCCAATAGGAGCTGTTTGTAATCTAGGGTGCACTTACTGTTATTATCTGGAGAAAAAGGAGCTGTATCCCGACAAAGGTAGTAAGGCAATAATGAGTGACGATCTTCTGGAACGGTTTGTCTCTCAATACATCGAGGCACAAACCATGCAGCCCATACTGTTTACATGGCATGGAGGCGAACCTTTGATGCGTGACATCTCGTTTTATAAGAAAGCACTGGCGTTGCAGCGTAAATATGCTAAAGGGAAACAGATTTCGAATACCCTGCAAACCAACGGCACGCTGTTGAACGATGAGTGGTGTGAATTTTTTAGAGAAAACAACTTCCTGATCGGTATCTCCATTGATGGGGCTAAGCCCTTCCATGACAAGTACAGAACAACAAAAGATATGCGTCCGACATTCGATCATGTTGTTCGGGGTATCAATCTTTTAAAGAAGCATGGGGTAGAATACAATATAATGGGAGTTGTAAATGACTTTAATATGAACTACCCGCTAGAGTTTTATCAGTTTTTTAAAGATATCGATTCTCATTACATCCAATTCTCTCCGGTTGTGGAAAGAGATAGCAATGGGAACGTAACTCAATGGAGTGTTACACCCGAAAAATGGGGCGATTTTCTCATTGCTATATTCAACGAGTGGGTAAGGAAAGATGTCGGAATCTATTTTGTTCAATACTTCGATTCTGCACTCGCCAATTGGGTTGGGGTAGACCCCGGAATTTGTATCTTTGCAAAGAATTGCGGACATGCCGGAGTTATGGAATTTAATGGTGATGTGTATTCTTGCGATCACTTTGTATATCCTCAATATAAGTTGGGTAATATAAACGACAAGACATTGATAGAGATGATGTATTCGACGCAACAAAGCGAATTTGGTTTAGCAAAGTCGGCTTCCTTGTCATCTCAGTGTAAACAGTGTAAGTATTTGTTTGCTTGTCGTGGCGAATGCCCTAAAAACCGAATATCAAAAACTCAGTCGGGCGAAGAAATAAATTATCTATGTAACGGCTATTACAAGTTCTTCGAACATATAGCCCCCTATATGGACTTCATGAAAAAAGAGTTGGAAGCACAACGTCCTCCCGGTAATATTATGAAAGTCTTAAAATAATTATTGCAATAAGATTTTTATGTACACTTTTGTTCCTTTGTAGTTGGAGTAAGAAAGAATATGCGAAAAATAATCCACATAGATATGGATGCTTTCTATGCATCTATCGAGCAGCGTGACTATCCCGAATACAGGGGTAAGCCTCTTGCTGTGGGTTATGCGGGACCTCGGGGAGTAGTGGCGGCAGCCAGTTACGAGGCTCGCCGCTACGGTGTGCGTTCGGCTATGGCATCCAAAACGGCTTTGCGCAAATGCCCGCATCTGATATTTGTTCCTGCCCGCTTCGATGTCTACAAGTCTGTTTCGAGACAAATAATGGAGATATTCCACGAATATACCGATTTGGTAGAACCCCTCTCGCTGGACGAAGCGTTCCTCGATGTTACCGAGAATAATATGAATATCGCTTCAGCCACTCAGATAGCACAGGAGATAAAGCAAAAAATACGAGACGCTACAAACCTAACGGCTTCGGCAGGAGTTTCGTTCAATAAGTTTTTAGCCAAGATTGCTTCCGATCAGAATAAACCAAACGGGCTGTTTGTTGTAAAGCCAAAGGTTGCAGAGCTGTTTGTTGAGTCGCTGGCCATCGAGCGATTCTTTGGGGTAGGGAAGGTCACCGCCAAAGTAATGCATCAAATGGGTATCAAGACGGGATGGGACTTGAAGCAACGTTCCGAGAATGAGCTTGTTTCTGTTTTTGGTAAAGCAGGACATGTTTATTATCAGAATGCACGAGCCATCGATTATCGCCCTGTGGAGTCGCAACGTATCAGAAAGTCTATCAGTTCCGAAACAACCTTCGACAGGGATATCGATTCGCTCGACGAATTGGCTGTGGAGTTGGATGCCGTGGCGCGCGATACGTTCGATTACTTACAGAAGAAGAAGTTTAAGGGAAGAACCGTAACCCTGAAAATCAAATATGCAGACTTTAAGATAATAACACGAAGCCGTACATTCGCCGAAGCTGTGGAAGATTACGAATCGTTCTACAAGGCAGGATTTGAGTTGCTTAAGCTCGTCGATCTATCTCCTAAGGTTCGCCTTATCGGGTTGGGGGTAAAGAATAGCGATGATGAAATGGGTTGGTACGATGCTGTTCAGTTGCGCATCAATTTTGAAGAAGATGAGACTAAAGGTTAGGCTAAATGTATATTCTTCTCAAAATCCTTTCAGATATTCAGATAAGTACTTACTTTTGCAGCAATGAAACCAAAGAAGAAAGGGGCACATAGTAACCGCACGAAGCATTTGCTTTTCTCGCTCAACGAAGAAGAGTATGCCCTTATATCTTCGTACATCAAGAAATACAAGATAGCCAACCGTTCGCGATGGTGCAGGGAAACAATCATTACCCATGTGCTTAAAAGCCTTGAGCAGGATTATCCTACGCTCTTTGGCGAAAACGAAATGCGCCGATGACAACCAATATACTCAACGACGAGTACTATATGCGTCAGGCTCTTAACGAAGCCCGTCAGGCATTCGACAAGGGTGAAGTGCCTATAGGGGCAATAGTCGTTTGCAAGGGGCGTATCATTGCACGTGGACACAATCTCACCGAAACGCTTAACGATGTCACAGCTCATGCAGAGATGCAGGCGATTACGGCAGCCGCTAATGTGCTTGGTGGTAAATATCTTACCGATTGTATTCTGTATGTTACCATAGAGCCATGCCCGATGTGTGCCGGAGGGTTACTCTGGTCTCAAATCTCTAAAATTGTATATGGGGCAAAAGATGAAAAAAAAGGCTACTCTGTATTTTCCCCATCCATATTACACCCCAAAACTGAAGTTGTTTCCGGTGTCATGGAAGACGAATGTGCTTCTTTGATGAAAGAATTTTTCAAACAGAAAAGGTAGCTAACTTTCTGTATTATAGATAATAATTGATTGTTTAACATTAATTTGTATTTTTCTCATGCAACATGAGGGACGAAATATTGTCTATTATATTGTAAGGCAAAAGTATTTTAAACTATACATTAAAAAATTAAAGAGTTATGAAGAAAACTGTAAAACTATTTTTAGCATCAATTCTCGGCTTTGTTTTAACAGCAGGATTTTCTTCTTGTTCGGACGATGATGGTTACTCACTCGATAAATACTGGGTGTCGATGGTAACCGTAAACAAAGTGGGAGAAAACACGTATGATTTTACGCTCGACAATGGAAAAAAACTGTGGATTGCAGCTCCTGTTGGGTTAAATCTGAAACCAAAATATAACAGAGCTATTATAAACTACACGATTT
Source organism: Dysgonomonas sp. UBA7630 (assembly GCF_002483985.1). Classification (NCBI taxonomy): domain Bacteria; kingdom Pseudomonadati; phylum Bacteroidota; class Bacteroidia; order Bacteroidales; family Dysgonomonadaceae; genus Dysgonomonas; species Dysgonomonas sp. UBA7630. The sequence continues at coordinate 188,337 of NZ_DLIY01000004.1, read as the reverse complement.
TATCCGACCAATATCAGGGCTATGATCATGCTATCAGACTTAACGGCTATAGTGATGTCCTGACTAAGGGAGTAATATACATCCCGTCTGACGATCAGGCAAAGCAAGACAGTATCGGACACAATCCTATTAAGGTTCATTCTGCATGGGCAAGCGGGGGCTATCTGAATATCTACTTCGGATATAATAGTGGAGGAACTACAGCACACATGCTGAACCTTGTATCTGCACAGCCCGATTTGTCAGTATCAGGTGATGTGGTGAAACTGGAATTCAGACATAACAAGAGAGAAGATCCGGAACATTATCCTGTGAATGGCTATGTATCTTTCAACCTAGAGCCATATCTGATAGAAGGGCGAGATAAAGTAACATTTGAAATAACATGGGTGGACTTTGGCGGGCAAACAAAGACAGATACGATTGAATACAAGTATGGTGCGGTTGAGGCTCAACCTAAAGACATACCAAGCGACGATAGCAAAACAACTAACCTGAATATTTATTAATATTCTTTTTGATTTCCTTTCGAAAAAGAGAGCTCGTGAGAGTTCTCTTTTTCTTTTTTTTCTGCTATAAAGTCTTTGAGGTACTGATTTTTATGAACACTTTCTTTTTTTTCTGAGGTTATACCACTGTTTATTCTTTAAAAAGATGTATTTTTGTTCAGATCAGATTTTTTTAAATGGATAACATTAAACTAAAAGACCAAGTTAAGAACGAATTCACAGATTATCTGAATTTAAACAAGCATCGTAAAACTCCCGAAAGATACGCAATACTGGATCACATCTATTCTACTAAAGGGCATTTCGATATGGACTCCCTTTACAATTCTATGAAGCAGTCGTGTTTTAGGGTTAGCCGAGCCACATTGTACAATACGATAGAGCTATTGCTGGATTGCAATCTGGTAGTCAAGCATCAGTTTGGAGCAAATGTGTCTCAGTACGAACGTGCTTTTGGTAATGAGAACCATGACCATCTGATCTGTCTTAGTTGCGGCGAGGTGAAAGAGCACAAAAATGGCAACCTGTTCACTCCTGCGCAACAGAAAAAACTACAACGCTTCAAGGTTAGCTATTACAGCATGTATATTTATGGTATATGCAACAAATGTATGCGGGCTAAGAAGACAGAAGAAAAAAAGAATAAAGTAACAGAAAGTAAGAATACTCGTATTAATAAGAAAAAATGAAAGTAGATGTATTGCTCGGCCTGCAATGGGGCGACGAAGGTAAAGGAAAGATAGTAGATGTTCTAACGCCTGATTATGAAATCGTAGCCCGTTTTCAAGGTGGTCCAAATGCAGGGCATACACTTGAGTTTGAAGGCAAAAAGTATGTTCTCCGTTCAGTGCCATCCGGTATATTTCAGGGTAATAAACTGAATGTTATCGGCAACGGTGTTGTGCTCGATCCTGCTTTATTCAAAGGAGAAATAGAAGCATTGGAAAAATCGGGACATGATCTCAAATCGAGACTATATATCTCAAAGAAGGCTCACCTTATGCTTCCTACACACCGTTTGCTCGACGCATGCTACGAAGCATCGAAGGGAGACTCTAAGATAGGAACCACAGGTAAGGGTATTGGACCTACATATACCGACAAGGTTAGCCGCAACGGCTTGCGTGTGGGGGATATTCTTCACAACTTTGAAGAAAAATACAATGCTGCCAAAGCAAAGCATCTGAGAATTCTCAATCAATATAATTACGATACAAATGCGCTGGCTGATATCGAGAAAGAGTGGTTTGAAGGAGTGAAGAAACTCAAAGAATTTACTTTTATTGACAGCGAGCATTTTATAAATAATGCGACCAAGTCGGGCAAAAAAATATTGGCAGAAGGTGCACAAGGTACAATGCTGGATATCGATTTCGGGTCGTATCCGTTTGTTACTTCTTCCAATACAATTACAGCCGGAGCTTCTACAGGTCTGGGTGTTGCCCCTCGAAACATCGGTGAGGTGTATGGAATTTTCAAGGCATATTGTACACGTGTGGGTAGTGGGCCGTTTCCTACCGAGCTGCATGATGCTACGGGAGATAAGTTGCGTGAATTCGGATTTGAGTTTGGCTCGGTAACAGGTCGTCCGCGTCGTTGTGGATGGATCGATCTGGTTGCTTTGCGCTATGCTATAATGATAGACGGTGTGAGCCAGTTGATAATGATGAAGAGCGACGTGCTCGATACGTTCGAAACGATAAAAGCCTGTGTGGCTTATGAAGTAAACGGAGAGAGAGTAACCGAATTTCCTTTCGAGATAGATGATAGTATCAAACCTATATATCAGGAAATGAAAGGCTGGAAAACCGATATGACAAAAATGCAGAAGGAAGACCAGTTCCCGAAAGAATTCAGCGATTATGTTGCATTCCTCGAGAAAGAATTGGGTGTGCCTATTCGTATTGTTTCGCTCGGGCCGGACAGAGCGCAGACCATTATTCGTAAATAATTTCTGATAAGAAATATATCGACCTCTTTGTCATGCTGAATGAGAGTAAGGCGTCTTGAAGATAGAAAAAGACGGTTTTGTTTCATTCTGCATGACATTAGGTTTTTAATAGAGACGACTGAAACGAAAAATAAGTCAAATTTAATTAAGAAATGTGATTGTCATTCAAATACATTATATGACAAAAACTCAGGTGGCACATTTTTTGTTTAGTTATTAACAAGTAAATTAGTAGAAAAAATCATTTTAAAAAAGAAATAGACTATGCCTATAGGTTGGATATTATTTGGACTAATAGCAATAGCCAGTTTTGCAGTTCAGCAGATGCTGAAAAGCAAGTTTAACAAATACTCTAAAGTTCCGTTGAGTAGCGGAATGACAGGTCGTGATGTAGCCGAGAAGATGCTTCATGACAATGGAATTTATGATGTGAAAGTTGTATCTACAAGCGGTATGCTTTCGGATCACTACAACCCTGCCAATAAGACAGTCAACCTGAGCGAAGGTGTATATGCCAGCAACAGTGTGGCTGCTGCTGCCGTAGCTGCTCACGAATGTGGTCATGCAGTGCAGCATGCTCACGAGTACGGACCGTTGAAGATGCGTTCGGCACTTGTACCTGTTGTAAGCTTTTCATCAAGCATTGTGATGTGGGTTATCCTTGCCGGAATATTTACGATTAATATATTTCCTGCCTTGATATGGATTGGTATTGCTCTTTTTGCAATGACAACGATATTCAGTTTTGTGACACTCCCTGTAGAGGTGAATGCCAGCAGCCGTGCTCTNNATACTGCCGGAGTAACAAATGTAAACAATCATGATATGGCTAAAGATGCTCTCAAATGGGCAGCTTATACGTATGTAATAGCAGCCATCGGCTCATTGGCTACGCTTATATATTACATCATGATAGCCATGAGTGGCAGACGTAGCTAATCGTTTATACGATAGAAAGATATTCGAAAGAGTGGTCATTGGCGACTGCTCTTTTTTCACATAAACCGAAAGGTTAATAGCTTGTACTCTTTACCTATGCATCTTTTGCATCTGTATATACATATACACACAATAAACGTATAAATGAAAACGATGTTTTTTATTATAGTATTCACAGTATACCTCTTAGCTAATTTTTATGTATTCAGGCACTTTTGGATTGCGATGCCTCCGAGTAATGTGGGGCGTATAGCACTTTTGTCGTTTGCGGTTATAGCGGTTACTTCATTCTTCATATCCTTTTTGGTGGGAGACTCCTTACCGGTAGGGCTTACTTCGTTGCTATACAAAGTGGGCACAGCGTGGTTTTTCATCCTTCTTTATTTCCTTATGATAATTGCTGCCAAGGATTTGCTGGGGCTAAGTAATAAGCTGCTGCACTTTATGCCGAGCGATTCCATTACCCGTTATACGAGAGACAACTGGGTTGGTCTGGGGCTGATGGTAGGCTTCGTTGCGCTGCTGATGACCTGCGGCTATCTTAAATATCAGTGGAAAGTAAGAGTCGATCTTCCTGTTCAGATATATAAGACCTTTGGCGATACCATTTCGCCTCGCTCGCTACGCATGGTAGCTGTCAGTGATCTGCATTTGGGGTATGGTATCGGAGAAAAGGAGTTTGAGAAATGGGTAGACCTGATAAATGCCGAAAATCCCGACATTGTACTCATAGCGGGAGATATTATTGATAATAGTGTGCGTCCGCTCAAAAAAGGACGTTTTGCAGAAGTCTTTCATAAGATAAAAGCACCGATGGGCATTTATGCCTGCCCCGGAAACCATGAGTATATAAGCGGAGCAAAAGAGAGCTTCGATTTTATTACAAAAGCAGGAGTGCATCTCTTACGTGATTCTGTAGCCGAGGTAGATAGTTGTTTCTACGTGGTTGGGAGAGACGATAAGTCTAACCCTAACCGCAAATCGTTGAAGGAGCTTGTCGCCGGACTCGATCATACCAAGCCGATCATAATGCTCGATCATCAGCCTTATCACCTCGAGGAGGCGGAAGCCAACGGTATCGATATACAGATTTCGGGACATACCCACCAAGGGCAGGTGTGGCCTATATCGATGGTTACCAGAAAGATATATGAGAGAGATCATGGTTTTGTGAAAAAAGGAAATGCAAATATATACGTAAGTTCGGGTATTGGTCTTTGGGGCGGAAAATTCCGTATAGGTACACAATCCGAGTATGTTGTAATAGATGTGAATAAAAAGAAATGAGAGTTTTTTTCAATGCCATAATGATTCAGATATTCTTCAGTGCATACATCTACTGGAGAGGATGGCAGGCATTGCCCGATAAGAAGTATATTAAGATTCCCTACACTGCCATATATGTTGCAGAGCTGATAATATACTTTATCGGATTCTTTACCTCAAAACACTTATCGTTCGATGCGCTTCATACATTCGCCTGGACGGGTACAACGTGGATGTTGTTTACTATCTATATGACGTCTCTGCTCTTATTGTATGATTTAGTGAAATATATAAATAAAAAGAAAAAAATATTTTCGCTCGATTTTGCAGCAAAAAAGCCCCGACTTGTTTATTTTTGTACAGCATTGCTTTTGGTAGTGGCTGTGATGTGGAATGGGAACTACCGATTCTGGCATCCTGTGATAACGGAGAAGAACCTCACGATAGAGAAGCATTCGCCCAATGTGAAAAACTTGCGCATAGTGGTGGCTACAGATATACATGCGGGATATCTGATCGACAAGAAAATTATTTCCATGTATGTGGACAAGATAATGGAGCAGAAACCCGACCTGATATTGTTGGTGGGTGATATTGTCGATTATGATGCCAAATCGCTATACGAGCAGCAAATGGAAACAGAGTTTCATCGGCTCAAAGCTCCTTATGGGGTGTATGCGTCTACAGGAAATCATGAGTATATAGAGCTGGGCGAGCCTAAGGACGAAAAAATCTTGTGGTTGAGCCAAAAGGCCGGAATAAATGTTTTGCGTGATACTACTGTTATGATCGCAGATTCTTTTTATCTTGTAGGCAGGGAAGATGATCTGTGCAAAACCCGGAAACAATTGCCCGAAATAATGCAGGGAGTAGACAGGCAATATCCTGTAATTGTGATGAATCACGAGCCGCATCGCTTACAAGAAGAGGTTGAATCCGGTGCAGATATCGCTCTGTATGGTCATACGCACAACGGTCAGTTTTTCCCAAACAATATGATTATGGCTGTTTCGTCCATGATATACAATTCGAGGATATTGCCGGAAAGCGTTTCNNTATAAGAAAAAAGGAGATACACATGTATATGTGTCCTCCGGACTCGGATTGGCGGGGCCTCAATACAGGATTGGCACAGTGTCGGAGATTGTAGTTCTCAATGTCAACTTTAGTAAATGATATATTAGCCATGCTAAGATCGCTATACATAAAAAATTATGCTTTGATAGACAGTCTCGAAATTGACTTCGAGCCTGGCTTTTCTGTTATTACCGGAGAAACAGGAGCCGGAAAATCTATTATTCTGGGAGCACTGTCTCTTATCCTTGGGCAGCGTGCCGATATGAAGGCTATCAAGCAGGGGGAGAGTAAATGTGTTATCGAAGGATCGTTCGATGTTTCGGCATACGATCTTAAAGCTTTTTGCGAAGAGAAAGGCATAGAGTACGATCCCGATAGTTATATCCTCCGCAGGGAAATACTCTCTACAGGAAAATCAAGAGCGTTCATCAACGATTCGCCTGTCTCACTCACTGATCTGAAAGAATTGGGTGGTCAGTTGATCGATATACACTCGCAGCATCAGAACTTGTTGCTATCCGACACCCGCTTCCAAATGCAGGTGGTAGATGCCTTGGCAGGCAATAAAGACTTGCTGAGCAAATACCAACAAGCCTTTCATCAATACAAGCAATCGGAAAAGGCATTGGCAGAACTTCGTGAAGCCGTGAGGAAAAGTAAAGAGGAAGAAGACTATCTTCGTTTTCAGATCGAATCTCTCACAGAGGCAGCTCTTCAGGAAGGGGAGCAGGAAGAATTGGAAAACGAACTGGAGACACTTACTCACGCCGAAGATATAAAGTCGGCAATATTCAAGATACACTCTTTGTTGTCTGACGACGATAAGGGAATCGTGCTGGGTCTCAAAGAAGGACTCAATACGTCTCAACAGTTGGCAAAGGTATATGTCCGTTCGGAAGAAATATCCGAGCGTCTGCAAATAGCGTATATCGATCTTAAAGACCTTGCCTCCGAAATGGATAAGCTCGCAAACGATGTGGAATTCAACCCCGAGCGTTTGGCTTTTATCGAATCACGGCTCGATCTGATCTACACCTTGCAGAAGAAATATCATGTAAATGCTGTGTCCGAGTTGTTGGCTTTGTATGAAGAATTCAAACAAAAGATAGAAAATATAGAATCATCCGATCAGCAAGTGGAAGCTCTTGAAAAAGAAGTCCACGAAAAGTCGGAAAAAGTATTCGCTCTAGCTAAGCAGTTGACCGATAGTCGTACGTCGATAACCGATAGTTTCGAGAAAGATCTCACCGATCGGGTTGCTTATCTGGGTATGCCTAATATTCGTTTTAGGAGTGAAATTATAACAGAGAAACATCCCAATATATATGGGTCAGACAGTGTACTGTTTCAGTTCTCTGCAAACAAAAATGTACCTCTACAGCCTGTTGCGGAGATAGCTTCGGGAGGTGAAATTTCCCGTCTGATGCTTTGTCTCAAATCTATGATTGCAGGTGCAACCGCATTGCCTACTATTATATTCGATGAAATAGATACAGGTGTTTCGGGCGAAATAGCAGACAAAATGGGAGAGGTGATGCGTGAGTTTGGCAAGAATATGCAAGTGCTAGCAATAACACACTTGCCACAGATCGCCGCCAAAGGGAAAGCACATTACAAGGTTTACAAATCGGATGACGAACATACCACAACTACAAACTTGGTGCGCTTGTCCGACGAAGAACGTTTAACGGAAATAGCCCGTATGCTGAGCGGTTCTACGGTAACAGAGGCGGCTATACAAAATGCGAAAGTAATGTTGGGCAAAAAAGTCTAGACAACATGAACGAAATTTTATTCCTTAACTTAAAACGAGAAAACGAACGCTATGCACCTGAACTGAAAGAAGCAACTGCTCATATTATAGATTCAGGTTGGTATATACGAGGAGCGGTGAATAAATCCTTTCAGTCTCAATTTGCTTCTTATTGCGGTGTCTCTTACTGTGTGGGTGTGGGCAACGGTCTTGATGCCCTGCGTCTCATTCTGATGGGATATATGGTGATGGGGCGTATAAAGGAGGGTGATGAGGTAATTCTTCCAGCCAATACATTTATAGCTACTGCCTTAGCTGTTTCGCAATGCGGGCTTGTTCCTGTTTTGGCAGATTGCGACCTTGTGACATACAATATCGATCCTGCTTCAGCAGAAGAAAAAATAACAAATAAAACCCGGGCTATAATTGCCGTTCATCTATATGGGCAAGTTGCGGATATGGATAAGTTGAAGCAATTATCACTCAAATATAATCTTCTGCTTATCGAAGACGCTGCACAAGCACATGGTGCCGTTTATGAAGGCAAAAAAGCGGGCAGTATTGGCGATGCAGCAGCATTTAGCTTTTATCCTGTAAAAAATCTTGGTTCGTTGGGTGATGCAGGAGCAGTAACAACGGACGATCCACAATTGGCAGAGGTGGTGAATAGTTTATCGAATTACGGTTCTGATGAAAAGTATATACATAGCTACAAAGGACTAAACTCTCGCCTTGATGAAGTGCAAGCCGCCATTCTTTCTGTCAAATTAAAGTACTTGGATGCGGATAATTCACGCCGTCGGGAGATTGCAAAATTCTACTTGGATAACATAAAAAATGACAGGTTCATTTTGCCCGAAATAAGAGATTGGGATAGCCATGTGTTTCATTTGTTTGTGTTGCGTTGCAAAGATCGTGAAGAACTCCAACAGTACTTATCGCAAAACTCCATCCAGACTCAAATACATTACCCTTATGCTATACACAAACAGCCGGCTTATGCTGAACTAAATCATTTGCATTTTCCTGTTTCTGAACTGCTGCAAGATGAGGTATTAAGTCTTCCGCTTTATCCGTCTTTGCGAGAAGATGAATTGATAAAGATAGTTGGAACTTTAAATAGTTTTTAATTCTTTGATTATTAGTTTTTTTTATCTTCTGTGTGTGGTATTCGCTTATCTTTTGTTTTAAAGAAAATTGTAAACGCAAATAGAGAAATTCGAAGTGAATTTTTTATTTCGGAAGAAATGCGGTACAATGTTTTTATAAATGCTCTTCAGGTAAAGAACTTCAAGACTGTTTTTTTTGTCTTAAAAAGATAAAAAAAACGATGATTTACAGTCTATAAAAACCTTTTAGAACTATATTTTGTTGTATATTTGTAGTTCAAAGTAAGTAGTGATATTGAAAGAGAGATTTTTTAAGAAAAGACTAATTAAAAACACATAAGTACTTATAACATAAAATGAGACTAACTCCCTTAACTGCCATTTCGCCAATAGATGGTCGTTATCGCAATAAGACAGAGAAACTAGCCGATTATTTTTCAGAGTATGCCCTTGTAAAGTATCGCGTGCGAGTAGAAGTAGAATACTTTATAGCTCTATGCGAATTGCCGCTACCTCAATTGAAAAATATAGATAAAGAAGTTTTTCCTAAACTGCAGTCTATCGTTGATAATTTTTCGGAAGAAGATGCTTCACGTGTAAAAGAGACTGAAAAAGTAACAAATCATGATGTAAAAGCTGTCGAATATTTTATAAAAGAGAAATTCGATGAGCTTGGGCTTGAACAATACAAAGAGTTTATTCACTTTGGACTTACCTCACAGGATATAAATAATACATCTGTACCATTATCTTTGAAAGATGCTTTGACAGACGTGTATTATCCTTTGCTCGACGAGTTGATCGTGAAGCTCACATCTCAGGCTGAGGCTTGGGCTGACGTAGCTATGCTGGCTAAAACGCACGGACAACCGGCATCACCAACACGCTTGGGTAAGGAGATTATGGTTTTTGCCAGCCGCCTTCAGGCTCAGTTGCAATTGCTCCGATCGGTGCCTTTGTCGGCTAAATTTGGAGGAGCTACAGGAAACTATAACGCACACACGGTAGCCTATCCCGAATATGACTGGAAAGCTTTTGGAAACAAGTTTGTATCCGAAAAGTTGGGCTTGGTGAGAGAAGAGTGGACAACACAGATATCCAATTATGACAACTTGGCAGCGGTGTTTGATGCTTTGAAACGCATCGATACGATAATGATAGACCTCAACAGAGATTTTTGGCAATATATTTCGATGGAATATTTTAAGCAAAAGATCAAAGAGGGCGAAATAGGATCATCGGCAATGCCGCACAAAGTAAACCCTATCGATTTTGAAAATGCAGAAGGTAACCTGGGTATAGCAAATGCAATATTGGAGCACTTGGCGGGTAAACTGCCTGTTTCGCGCTTGCAAAGAGACTTGACAGACTCTACTGTATTGCGTAATATCGGTATACCGATGGGGCATATCGTGATTGCTATTCAAAGCACATTGAAAGGGTTGGATAAATTATTATTGAATAAAGAAGCATTATATAGAGATCTGGACAATTGCTGGGCAGTTGTAGCAGAAGGAATTCAAACGATTCTTCGTCGTGAAGGATATCCGAAACCTTATGAAGCACTGAAGGCTCTTACTCGTACGAACAATGCAATTACAGCAGAATCAATTGCAGAATTCATCGATGAGCTGAATGTCAGTGATGCTGTGAAAGATGAACTGAGAAAAATTACACCTCATACTTACACTGGTGTATAAATTTTTACGTTGTATAATAACCGTGAGGTTGTTTTGAAAAAAATGAATGTAATATAATTAAACAAGAAAAAAATCAAATGGTGACAGAAAATGGAAATGATAGAGACGGCCGGGATGGTTACTCTTCATCAGAAAACAAATCAAATGGAAATGATCCTGTAAAGAAGAAGCGAGCTCGTGTAGGCGATCTACGCAAACAATCTTACGATAGCCCTGACCGTGGAAAAGAACGAAATCCGTATAAGGCTGGTGGCGACAGACAAGGCTCTTCTTACGATAGAGGAAACGAAGAACGTCGATCATATAGCGGTGGCGGTTATTCCGATAATAGAGACAGAGACGGCGGTGGTTATTCAGGTAGTCGTGGCGGTAACTACGATTCTGGTAATCGCGGAGGTAATTACAATAGCGGTAACCGTAGCGGTGGTAACTATAGCAGCGGTGGCAACCGTGGCGGTAACTATGACTCGGGCAATCGTGGCGGTAATTACAATAGCGGTAACCGTAGCGGTGGCAACTACAGTAGTGGTGGCGGTAGCTATGGTGGTGGTAATCGCACCGGAGGCAGCAGCTATGGTGGCGGTAATCGTACCGGAGGCAGCAGTTATGGCGGCGGCAATCGTACCGGAGGTGGTAGCTATGGCGGTGGCAATCGTGGCGGTGGCGGTAGCTATGGCGGCGGTAATCGCAGCGGCGGTAGCAGTTATGGTGGTGCTAACCGTGGTGGCAGTGGCTATAATAAAGCAGCCGAAGGAGTTAAAAGACTTGTTAAGCCTGTAAAGTACAAAGAAAATATAGATCCAAGTACACCTTTACGTTTGAACAAATATCTGGCTAATGCCGGAGTATGTTCTCGTCGCGAAGCTGATGCGTTTATCACATCGGGTGTAGTGAAGGTAAACGGTGAGGTAGTAGATCAATTGGGAGCAAAAGTTACACGTGGAGACTTGGTTACATTCCACGATCAACCGGTACGCTTGGAAAGTAAAGTATACGTATTGCTCAACAAACCGAAAAATTGTGTGACAACATCAGATGATCCGCAAAACCGTCTTACTGTGATGGACTTGGTGAAAAATGCCTGCCCGGAACGTATCTATCCGGTTGGTCGTCTCGATAGAAACACAACAGGTGTTTTATTGTTGACAAACGACGGAGACCTTGCGTCTAAACTGATGCATCCTAAGTTTAAGAAAAAGAAAATCTATCAGGTTACTCTCGACCGTGACGTAGCTATCGAAGATATGCAGGCTATAGCCGACGGAGTAGAGCTGGACGATGGAGAGATACATGCCGACTCAATTGCATATCAGGCAGAAGATGTACTGAATGTAGTGGGTATTGAAATACACTCGGGACGTAACCGAATTGTTCGTCGCATATTCGAAAAGTTAGGTTATCAGGTAGTGAAACTCGACCGTGTATACTTTGCCGGATTGACAAAGAAAAACATACCGAGAAGCAAATGGCGTTATCTGACCGAAAAAGAAGTGAACATGCTTCGTATGGGAGCCTTTGAATAAAATAATTATATTAAATGAAGACTTGGCATAACCTGAAAAAGGCATTATGCCAAGTTTGTTCAAAATAGACAAATTGAAGATTTAATACACATTACAAAGATGGAAAGTATTCGTAGAACAAAAATTGTAGATCTGCTCCGAAAAGAGAAAGAATTTGGGGCTACAGTCGCCGTAAAAGGATGGGTAAGAACTATTCGTGGTAATAAATATGTGAATTTTATTCACCTGAACGATGGCTCTACAATTCATAATCTTCAGATCGTAGCCGATGTGGAAAAATTTGGAGAGACGTTCTTCAAACCTGTAAGTACCGGAGCATGTATCCATGTTATCGGAAAGTTGGTAGAATCGCAGGGTAAGGGACAAACAATGGAAATTCAGGCAGATTCTGTAGAGATTTACGGAACAGCAGACCCTGAAACTTATCCGTTGCAAAAGAAAGGGCACTCACTCGAGTTTTTGAGAGAGATTGCTTATCTGCGCCCTCGTACAAATACTTTCGGTGCAATATTCCGTATACGTCACCATATGGCTTATGCCATCCATAAATATTTCAACGATAATGGATTTTTCTATTTCCATACACCTATTGTAACTGCTTCGGATGCAGAAGGTGCAGGATCTATGTTTCAGGTAACTACACTCGACTTTAATAATGTTCCACGCAACGATAAAGGACAGGTAGACTATGCTGAAGATTTCTTCGGACGCCAGACCAACCTTACCGTATCGGGACAGCTCGAAGGTGAACTTGGAGCAATGGCTCTTGGTGCTATTTATACATTTGGCCCGACATTCCGTGCCGAGAATTCAAATACTCCTCGACATCTTGCCGAATTTTGGATGATAGAGCCCGAAGTAGCGTTCTATGATATCCACGACAATATGGACTTGGCGGAAGACTTCCTAAAATATCTGATACGTTATGCGTTGGAAAATTGTAAGGATGATCTTGAATTCCTGAGCGAGCATTTTGATAAAGAATTGATAGACCGTCTGAACTTTGTTACAGCTAACGACTTTGTACGCCTTACGTATACCGAAGGGGTAGAGATACTGGAGAAGAGCGGACACAAGTTCGAATTCCCTGTTTATTGGGGAGCCGACTTGCAATCGGAACACGAACGTTATTTGGTAGAAAAGCACTTCAAACGTCCTGTTATCCTGACCGACTATCCAAAGGAGATCAAGTCTTTCTATATGAAACAGAACGAAGATGGCAAAACTGTTCGTGGCATGGATGTCCTTTTCCCTAAGATTGGAGAAATCATCGGAGGTTCGGAGCGTGAAGCTGATTATGATAAACTTATTACCCGTACCAAGGAACTGGGAATGAATACAGACCCTATCTGGTGGTACCTCGAAACACGTAAATTCGGAACAGCACCTCATGCCGGTTTCGGATTAGGATTTGAACGTCTTATCCTCTTTATTACAGGTATGGCGAATATCCGTGATGTGATTCCTTTCCCTCGTACACCAAACAATGCCGAGTTTTAAATCAGGCAATCAAGTATATAAAAGAGCAGCAAAATATTTTGCTGCTCTTTTTATTTAAGTTACACTAATTATTATTGACTACTTAATATAAGTAGGGATTAATATCAAAGTAAAAGAACAAAAAATAAAATATTCAAGCAAAAAAAGCAGAAAATCATTCGACTTTCTGCTTTTTGTTTATGTTTACTTTTTCCTATTCTTTTATCTCTTCAAACTTTACATATTCGCCTTCGTTCTTCGAAAAGACTTTGCGTTGATCGTTTTTTGATGCGTGATTGTATTGCTCGTTATTATTCGATGAATAAGTATTATTGGTCCTTTGTCCCGAAAAAGGAGAAGACGATGGTCTTCCGAATATAAAAGACGCTACTCCCCTGATCAGAGAAAAGACAAACATTATCCCTAAAATAGCGATGGAAAATATCAGAAAGAATATAAGTGTCATTTGTTTTTAGTTTTATAAATTATAACCAAAGCAAATATAATATTTGCATTACTAAAGATAACACGTATATAAGCCTTTAGATGTAATAGTTTTATTTATTTAACAAGACTTTAGCATTGTAAACAATATCAGATGAAAGCCCAGCCTTCGTGATGAAAAACTGTATGCTGCATAAGTATACTGCACCCGATAATGATGAGGATAATGCCTCCTATGATATTTATTCTAAGATTGTACCGTTGCCCGACTTTGCTTCCCGATATCACACCAAACGAAGCTACAAGCATTGTAACCACACCGATTACTATAGCCGGAAGGAATATGTTTATATTGATCAGCGACATGGATAGCCCTACGGCTGTGGCATCGATACTGGTTGCAACGCCCAGACTAAACATGGTTTTGAAATTAAGCGGATTGAATGGCTTGCTTTCTCCTTCGTTTTTGATGCTCGAGTATATTACCCTTGTGCCTAAGAAAAAGAGAATGATAAATGCCAGCCAATGATCGTACTCGTCGATATATTCAGCAAATGTGGAGCCTATAAACCATCCGAACACAGTGAGGCTCATTTGCATAAATGCGAGCATACCCGCTATCTTCAGGATGTTGATCGTATCGTGATTTTTTATTATAGCCCCACTGGTAAGTGCTATAACGAGGCTGTCCATCGACAGGCCTATTGCTAGTATAATAATTTGGATTATATCCATTTGGTAATCTCGTTCAGTTCCTTACGGGTTTTGTTTGGGCAAATGCTTTTTTGTTCGTCAACATATCCGAGGGGGAATATGGCTATGGCTTCCAGATGAGCCGGTATATCGAGAGCCTTACACAGAATGTGAGGGTCGAAGTTACAAACCCAACACGTTCCCAAGCCGATTTCGGCCGCTGCGAGGCATATATGCTCGGCAGCAATGGCTGCGTCTACATCACCAAAGTCTTTATTGTCAGTGTTTTTTCTTTTCCACGATTGCTCAGAATCCTTGCAAACGATTATATGCATAGGTGCCGATTTGAACCACTCTCTGTTGTACGATTCTTGTATTTTTTCTATTGCATCCTTGTTGGTAACAACATAGAATACCCAAGGCTGGTAGTTACAAGCTGACGGTGCCAGGCGTGCACAATCAAGAATGTAATTCACTTTTTCCGCTTCTACAGGTTGAGGCATGTAAGCCCTAACCGAATAGCGGTTTTCAATAAGATTTTTTAGTCGCATTAGCTTTATGTAGTAGTCTTAACTGATGCCTTTTGTTCTTAATGGAATGAAAAGGATACAGCTATAGGCTGATATTCAGACTTACTTATAATTCTTCTTCTACTTTATAATTGTTCCTTTCGCTCGAACTGCGTGAGATAATCTCTCCCAGAAATCCCGCAAGAAAAAGCTGTGTTCCCAGTATCATCATTGTCAGGGCAATGAAAAAATACGGTGAACTAGTCACCAACGGGTGTGCTATCCCTTTGCTCATAGCATACAATTTGCTGCAACCTAAAATAACAGCAGCTATGAATCCGATAAAGAACATGACAGTACCCCACAGTCCAAAAAAGTGCATTGGTTTTCGTCCAAATACCGATAAAAACCAAAGAGTTAGCAAATCGAGATAACCGTTTACAAAACGGCTGAATCCGGCAAATTTGCTTTTACCATATTTACGGGCTTGATGGTGTACTTCTTTTTCTGTAATTTTTGTAAACCCTGCTATTTTTGCAAGGTATGGTATATAACGGTGCATATCGTTATATATCTCTATGCTTTTCACCACATCTTTGCGATAGGCCTTCAGCCCACAGTTGAAGTCGTGGAGCTTCACTCCCGAAACTTTTCTGGCTGTAGCATTAAATAGCTTTGTAGGCAATGTTTTCGACAGTGGATCGTAACGTTTCTTTTTCCATCCCGAAACAAGATCATACTTGTCTTCCTTTATCATCTTGTAGAGTTCCGGTATTTCGTCGGGACTGTCTTGCAAGTCCGCATCCATCGTGATCACAACATCGCCGGTTGTACGTCCGAAAGCGCAATGCAAGGCAGGAGATTTGCCATAGTTGCGTCTGAATCGGATTGCTTTTACATTTTCGTCCGATTTTTTCAAATCAGATATTATTTCCCACGAACGGTCTTTACTGCCATCGTCAACAAAAATGATCTCGTACGAGAAGCCGTTCTCATTCATAACCCTTTTTATCCACGCATGGAGTTCGCTTAGCGATTCTTCTTCATTATATAAAGGTATAACAACAGATATATCCATAGATGCCTTAGTTATTCTTTTTTATTTTGACTACAAAATTGAGAACAAAGCTAAGGAAAAATCCTAAGAATATGTTCTTTATAAATTCCATTACGATATATGTCAGTTTGTTGGAAAATATTACTCTCATAATGTCTTTTGCCCGTTCGTAGTCGGCCTCAGGTACTTTTATTATAGGGGCAACTTCTATGCTTTTCATCACCGGCTCTATCATGCGGCTAAAGAATGCCGGGTCGATAAACTGATAGTGAGCAAACATGATTACACCTTCGAGAAAAGAGGCGTAAAAGCACATCAATACGGTAAAGGCGATGCAATGCCATGCGCTTTGCGGATTGTCGGGGTCGGAAGTCTTAAACCTGTAATAGAAAATATACACTACCAACAATGTGACAATGTTGAGTAGATAAAATATGAATGCAAACCTGTCTGATACACCTATGCCTGCTACAATTAGAAATATGTATCTGATAACCCAGAACAATCCGAGCAACAGACCATAAAACATAGCATATCTGTTGATTATAGAGAAGCTTTCGCCTAAACGTTGATTTTTTGCCATAAGTGATACAAATGTAAGAAAATTATCAGATTCTATAAAGCAGCCCCATAAACAATTACCAAGAAATAAGTAAGAGGGTAGTGGATTATGCAAAGAGGCTATCCAAAAAATTAGACAGCCTCTTTATGTATTCAGAAATTTCTTTACCTATTAGTTCCCTTTGTTCTCTTTTTCTTCTTTTATGGTTAAGTCTAAAGGGTGTTTCACCTTCTCTTTTAGCAAAGCTATATCGAGAACTTCCTTTATGTCGTCTACATAGTGGAAAGTCAATCCTTTGAGATATAGAGGTTTGATTTCGTCTATATTCTTTTTGTTTTCTTTGCAAAGGATAATCTCTTTTATTCCGGCACGTTTTGCAGCCAGTATCTTTTCACGGATGCCTCCGACGGGAAGAACTTTTCCACGCAGAGTTATTTCTCCGGTCATTGCCAGATTTGGTCTAACCTTGCGTTGGGTAAAAGCCGAAGCCAGCGATGTAACCATTGTTATACCTGCCGACGGCCCATCTTTCGGAATAGCTCCTTCGGGAACGTGTACATGTACATTCCAGTTGTCGAATACCTTTTCGTCGATACCGAGCAATTGCTGTCCGTGCGACTGTAGATATTGGAGTGCAAGTATGGCCGATTCTTTCATCACATCACCCAGATTTCCTGTAAGGGTTAGTTTGCCGCCCTTGCCTTTGTTTAGCGATGTTTCTATAAACAGAATTTCTCCACCTACCGAAGTCCACGCCAAGCCTGTAACGACTCCCGCATATTCGTTACCCTGATATTGATCACGGGTATATTCTACTGCACCCAGATACTCTTGCAAATCATCCGGATCGATCACTTTCTTGTATTCATCGTCAGAAGCTACCTTACGAGCGAGTTTACGCATAATCTTGGCGATCTTCTTGTCCAGTTCACGTACTCCCGATTCGCGGGTATAGTTTTCTACAATTTTTTCTATTGTTTTTTTCGGAATATCGATAGCGTCTTTTGTCAGTCCGTGATTTTCCAATTGTTTAGGTATCAGGTGACGGCGAGCTATTTCTATTTTCTCTTCTATAATGTACCCGCTCACGTCTATCAGTTCCATACGGTCGAGCAATGGCTGAGAGATGGTCGATAGGTTGTTTGCTGTAGCAAGGAACATTACTTTCGATAAATCGTAATCGATATTCAGGTAATTGTCGTGGAATGTTGAATTTTGTTCAGGGTCAAGTACTTCCAACAGTGCAGAAGACGGATCACCTTTAAAATCACTACCTATTTTATCGATTTCATCCAGCACAAACACAGGATTTGAAGAACCGGATTTGAGTATATTCTGAATAATACGTCCCGGCATCGCGCCTATATATGTACGGCGGTGTCCTCGTATTTCCGACTCGTCGTGCAATCCTCCCAAAGACACTCTCACATAGTTGCGGTTGAGTGCTTTTGCTACAGATTTACCTAAGGATGTTTTCCCTACTCCCGGAGGGCCATAAAGACAAATGATCGGCGATTTGAGGTCACCTTTCAGTTTCAGTACGGCTAGATGCTCAATAATACGCTCTTTTACTTTCTCCAAACCAAAGTGATCTTGATCGAGCACCTTCTGAGCATTTTTCAGATTGAAATTGTCCTTCGTGTACTCGCCCCAAGGCAAGTCGAGTATGGTTTCTATATATGTATATTGAGTAGAGTAGTCGGGCGACTGCGGATGCAGGCGTTCGAGCTTTGTTATTTCTTTTTCGAAAATAGCGGCTACATCTTTACCCCACTTCTTCTTTGCTGCTCTCTGTTTAAACTCCTCGAGGTCGGCTTGTTGAGGGCTTCCGCCCAATTCGTCCTGAATTGTTTTTATCTGTTGTTGAAGGAAGTATTCTTTTTGTTGTTGGTTGAGCTCTTCACGCGTTTTCATTTGGATGTTGAGCTTCATCTCCATCATCTGAGTTTCACGATTGAGGATAACCAACAGGCGGTAAGCACGTTCTTTTTCGTCGTCTATTTCCAAGAGAGCTTGCTTCTCCGATCCCGAAACAGGCAGATTTGCACAACAGTAATTTACCAATACCGAAGATACAGTATCCGACTTTATTCGCTGTATGAATTCCTTTGGTGGTTCGCCATACATACGCAGCATGAGTATCATCTGGTCGCGAATAGAATCTAACAGTGCTTTGTATTCTGTGTCTGTCTTGAGAACAGGAACACTTTCCTTGATTTCGTATCTTCCTTTAAGGAACGGTTCGGTTTGTGTCAGTTCTGTCAGGCGAAAACGTTTTTTTCCTTGAAAGATGACAGTCACGTTCTCATCGTCCGGAAGCTCGATTACACGTATAATTTCGCCAATAACGCCTATTGAATACAGGTCGTTGATTTCGGGTTCTTCGTTGTCTGCGTCTTTTTGGCAGACAAGCCCCACGTATTTCCCTTTCAGACGGCTTACACTTTTTATCAGCTTCAACGATTTTTTTCGTGCAACGGATATCGGCATGCTCGTCCCGGGAAAAATAATCGTGTTTCTTAGCGGAAGAATCGCGATTTCTTCTTTCAGGTCGTTTTCATTTATATAGCAATCTCCATCATCGAAGTCATTAGCTATGATCGATATAACCGGTCCATTGTTTTCTTCGAGACTGAGAAAATCTTTCTTTTTACTAAACATATTTATAATCCTTGTTTTTGTTTTTATGCTCCTTTTTACAAGAAGCAGATAAAAATATGGAATAATAACTAACTTTGCTTACATATATAACAAAATTTATGCCATAAATGGTTATAGATTTTTTGAATGAGTGATAGTATAATACATGTAATAAGAAATTATACATTGATTTTACTATAAAAATGTTACTTATATAGATATGCCGAATCCTTATTTCAGGTTCAAAAAGTTTACAGTCTATCACGATCGTTGTGCCATGAAGGTGGGTACAGATGGTGTTTTGCTTGGTGCATGGGTCAATGTTTCGGGCGATAATATTCTGGATATAGGTACAGGTACGGGACTCATTTCGTTGATGATGGCTCAGCGCAACGAAAAAGCTAGAATAGATGCAATAGACATTGACAGCGATGCTGTAAGTCAGGCAAAGGATAATATTGGAAATTCTCCATTTGGTAACCGTATCAATTCTTGGAATGCTTCGTTACAAGTGTTTTGCTCAAAAGCTGAGAAACGATATGATGTGATTGTTTCCAACCCTCCTTTTTTTGTACAATCCTTAAAGTCGCCAAACAAAGAACGTTCTTTGGCACGCCATACCGATAGTTTGCCTGTCGCAGATTTGATCGGCTTATCTGCTCCACTTTTGTCTCAAAGGGGGCGGATGTCTTTTATCTATCCTTTTGATTACAAAGCAGAGCTTATAAAGCTTGCCGAACAATATAAACTATCAGTGTCGCGTATTACCAATGTGTTTCCTACTCCTTATTCTGCACCAAAACGTATTCTGGTAGAACTGTCGAAAGAAGAAGCCACACCAATCGAAAATGACTTGATTATAGAAAAAGCAAGACATGTATATTCAGATGACTTTACTGCTTTATTGAAAGATTTTTATCTGAAAATGTAAATTGATTTTTCGGGTTATACGTTTCGCTATAACTGTTTTCTTACACTACTTTATTTTGCCATCGGGCTCGTGTGAGATATATGATTGAGAATATTAATAGAGGTCCCCAATAAAAGTATTCTACAGTCCAACACCACGCTACAGACATTTCCTTATATATTACTATCCACGACATAGCCACAATGTATATTACCATTGTTATCATTTCCAATATAAGGGCAGCTTGGGTATTTCCTGTTCCAGATATGGAGTTGAATACTACAATACTTAGTGCCGATATCGGTAGCGAGAAAAGTAATACGATGAGAGGCATCACTGTTTCTTCGATAAGTGTTTTCTGATCGATAGGAGCTATGATTGATATCCAAAACTCGGGAGAAATAAATGTTATTCCCATCATGAGAACGATTATTCCCAGGTTTAACAAGCATATTTTCTTCACAAGGGGGATAACTCCTTTTATATTCCCTGCGCCCATCGTATTACCCACAAGTGTGTTGGCGGTGGTGGCCAAAGCATTCATCGGAATAAAGTAAACCATATAGAAACTTCGGACGAGGTTTGTTATTTTGAGCGCATCTTCTGAGTGTTGCTCTATGGCAACGAAGAAGATAAACCATGTAGACATGGAGATGAAATACTGTACCATCGTAAAGGATGATATATTCAGGATGCTTCGGATAATGGATAGCTTGAATTTCATCTTTGCAAAACCATATTTCTTGAAGTCGACGGTTGCAAATGTATATATGGTAAAGAATAGCACAGAGGCTATCTCCGACAATACCGCAGCGATGGCAGCACCTTCAATTCCCATTTCGGGGCAACCGAAGTTTCCGAATATCAGAGCATAGTCGGCTATGATATTTACAACAGCCATTGTGATTGCATTGAATGTCAATACCTTTGTGCGGGCGATTCCTACATAGAATGCGCGGAACATTACGTTGAATGCCGCAAAGAAAAACCCGTAGATGCGTATAGATAAATATCTGTCGATAGCGTCGAATACATCCGGCGATTTGAGGAATGTAGACAGCACCTGATCGATCAGCAGCTGTGACATGAAAAACAGAATAAGGGCAAATACTTGTAAAAACATAAGCCCCTGTATCACGATAGTACCTATCTTATCGTAATTCTTTTCGCCATTGCGGCGGCTGATCATAATCTGCCCACCGATACTGAATCCGAAGCAAAGCGTAAAAATGGCTACATAATATATCCCTGCAAGTCCCGAAGCACTTTGGTATATCCCTGCCAAACCCGGGTGATCGGGATTGACAACATGTCCGAGGAAAAAAGTACCTGTGAGTTGTATAATATTCTGGGCAAGTAATCCTAACATAATAGGAATACTTACCTTCCATATATCTTTATATGTATATGAATGCATAAGTTTAGCTGTTTGCTATTTGCCAATAGCAGAGTTAATACAAATTCCTAAAAATAGGTCTTATTTGATAATCTTGTTAGTCTTAGTGTCAGGAAATACAACCCATGGCTTGAAAGACTTAGCTTCTTCAAACTCCATTTGGGCATAAGACATTATAATAACAATGTCTCCCGGTTGTACTTTGCGGGCGGCAGCTCCATTCAGGCAAATAGCACCCGATCCACGTTCGCCTCTGATGACGTATGTTTCGAGGCGTTCGCCATTGTTATTGTTGACGATCTGGACTTTTTCGCCTTCTATCAGGTTTGCCGCGTCCATCAAATCTTCATCTATCGTGATACTTCCGATATAATTCAAGTTGGCTTCGGTTACAGTAACACGATGTAACTTCGATTTTACAACTTCTATGATCATTTTTTATCTTTATAATTAAGCTTTCGCTTTGTATACAATATTATCTATCAAACGTACATCGCCACAAAATACTGCGATGCATCCTACTATATAATCAGATTCTTGCCAGTTGTTTACCGACTGTAAAGAATCGCCGTCTACTATTTCGTAGTACTCTACATTCAACTCTTCATGTGAATTGAGCTGATTGGTAACTCTGTCTATTACCTCTTTTACGGTCTGGGATTGCATCCATTCCTTACTTTCGAATAAGGTTTTAGATATATTTACAGCCACCTGTTTTTGAGCTGCGTTCAGTCTTTCGTTCCGACTGCTTAGTGCCAGTCCGCTGGGTTCCCGTACTATCGGCATTGGTACAATCTGTACCGGCAACTCCAGTTGCTTGACCATAGCCCTGATTACTGCCAATTGCTGGAAATCTTTTTCTCCAAAATAAGCTTTGTCGGGTTTTACAATGTCGAACAAACGGCTTACAACTTGTGCTACACCGTTGAAGTGTCCGGGGCGATGCACGCCTTCCATCACTTTGTCAATCTGTCCAAAATCGAACTCTCTTGTATCCGGCTCGGGGTATATTTCTTTTTCGGAAGGGGCAAAGACGAAGTCTACGCCTGCTTTTTCCAGAAATAGACAATCTTGTTCCAGGTTGCGCGGATATTTTACAAGATCTTCTTTGTTGTTAAACTGTGTCGGGTTTACAAATACGCTGACAATAGAGATGTCATTGTCTGCGATACATTGTTTTACAAGAGAAATATGACCGTTATGCAGTGCACCCATGGTGGGTACGAATCCTATTTTTTTGTCTTTCAGGCGCAATGGTGCAACAACATCTTGTACCTCTTTTACAGTATTTAATAATCTCATCTTTTTCAAAAATCAAAAGCGGATACAAAGCAACTAAATATTTGTGTAACGACGAAACAATCAGGCTTTTTTGTTTCAATTTTAACGAATAAATCTTCATCAAAACAAGGAAGAAAGACCTTAAATTAAAGGGTTGCAGGATTTTGTCTTGTAAAATTTGCAAAAAACAAGATTTTTTTTTATTATCTTTGTACTTTCAATTCAAGAAACAGAAGAGGATTATAATTAAATGGGTACTAAAAAGATTTTATACATCACGCAGGAGATCACTCCTTACTTGCCGGATTCACCAATAGCAACTAATTGTAGATACTTACCTCAAGCAATACAAGAAAAAGGACAGGAAATAAGAACGTTTATGCCGAAGTTTGGCAGTATAAACGAACGGCGTAATCAGTTGCATGAAGTTATACGCCTATCGGGAATGAATCTTATAATAGATGATACAGACCATCCTCTGATAATAAAAGTGGCATCGATACAGGCTGCCCGCATGCAGATCTACTTTATAGATAATGATGATTACTTCAAACGTAAATATACTGTGGCGGATGATCACGGAGTGGAGTTTGACGACAATGACGAACGAAGCATATTCTATGTGAGGGGTGTATTGGAAACAATAAAAAAACTACGTTGGATACCTGATGTAATCGATTGTCATGGTTGGATGACAGCACTTACAGGTCTTTATATTAAGACAGCGTATGCTGACGACCCTTGTTTCAAAAACTCAAAGGTTGTTTACTCTCTCTATAATGATGACTTTAAGAAGCCGTTCAGCAATAAATTTATCGACAAATTAAAGTTCGACGGAATAAAAGATAAGGAAATCACAGACCTAAAAGGTGTTGTTGATTTCGAGACTCTGGCTAAATTTGCGATTAAAAATGCAGACGGAGTAATACAAAGTGAAGATTTGATCAATAAAGAAGTCCTCGATTTCGCAAGTAAATCAGGTAAAAACTTCCTTCCTTATCAGGGAGATCTGGAAAATTCTGTTGATGCAATCAATAATTTTTACGAGAATCTTTAAAGTATCTAAAATAAAAATAGAAAAATGCTGTTTTATTTCATGAGAACAGCATTTTTTTGGATATTTGAAACCAATTTAATTTAACCCTTAATTTTGAATGAAGAGTAAAGCTTTACTGAGTCTGATAATTACAATCCTGATGGTTGTTTTTATTTCTTGTGATGACGATTTGAACAAGATAGGAAATTCTATACTGCCCGAAGGAGACGATATATTTGTATATGTTGATACTGTTGCCATAACAGCAAGAACCGTATCGCTCGAAGATTCGGTATATGCCAAATCTCAAACAGGGTTATTAGGAAATTATGTAGATCCTGTATTCGGGAACATTAAGTCTGATTACTTATCAGAACTATATTGTCCTGAAAATACTGAGTTTCCACCAAAAACACTTTCTATCGATTCGACTTTCCTGGAAGTGATTTCAGATCAGTATCTGGGTGATAGTATCGCTCCGTTTGGTATAGCTGCATACAAAGCAACACAACCTCTTACCGCTAATTTCTTTACGAATATAGATCCGAAGAAATATTGTGATATGTCGCAACCTCTAGGACAAGGTATATTTACAGTAACTTCTGCTCCGAACAATAGCGGTCAAAGGACGTATTCACTTCGTCTTAAAAAGTCGATGGGGCAAGAGTTTTATGATGAATGGGTGAACTCGAAAGGAGCAACATTCAAAAATTCTGATTCTTTCCGCAAATTCTTTAAAGGTATGTATCTTACATCTACCTTTGGTTCGGGAACAATGATTAGTGCGAGTACTACAATATTTAAGGTATATCTTAAATATAATGGCAGAAATATAGCTGATACCGAAGACTCTGTTCGAGTAGGAATATTTAGAATGGCATTTACGCCCGAAGTGATACAGTTGAACCACATTCAGAACAAAAATCCTGACTACTTGTTTACCAATAATGATACACGTACGTACATGAAAAGCCCGGCGGGAGTATGTACCGAATTGACAATACCTTTGGCCGAAATAATGAAAAAAGCCGAAGAGACAGGCAAGAAAAATAATAAATTGAATGCTGCTAACTTTAAGATTAAAGGATTTACCGAAGAGGAAGAAAAAACCAATTTGGGAAGGCCATCAACTCTTTTGTTTATAAATAAAGATTCTTTGACTAATTTCTTTTCAGATAGAAATAAGAATAGACCGGATGCCAAAACCAGCTTTGTGATGGAGCGGTCGTCGACTAATATTTATAATTTCGTCTATGGAAATATATCAAAGAGTACTGTAAATAATATAGCTAACCTGATTAATCACTATATGGATTATTATAAGGGAAAAGACAATATCCCTGATCTTAAATATTTGGTTATACCTGTTTCGACTAAGACTCAATCGTCTACAACGTCTTCTGGGTCGAGTGTTACTATGTACACAAATGTTTATAACTTAATGACTCCTACATCAGCTATATTCAGAACAGATGCTAATAATATGAAGATGGGGCTTATATTCAGTAACTATAATAGCAGCTCGAAATGATTAGCTAAAAAGATATAGTGTCGAGAAATAAAATAAGATACACAGCCAGAGTATTATTCCTATTGTATATAGGATATCTGGGCTGTGTATCTTATTTTGTACATAGCCACGTCTACAATGGAGTGGTTTATGTGCACTCACATCCATATAAGAAGCTGGCAAAAGATGGCGACGATAACAGGCAACTGCCATTCGAAACTCATCATCATACCTCAGCCGGTTTCTTTACTTTCAATCAGTTATCCAATCTAGCTTCTTTTGAGGCTGTGTCTTCCTATATCGGTGATATATACATTCCCGAGATAATCTTTACATACAAGCAGGTAATACTAAAGGATGTAATTCCTCCTGTTCTGTATTCTGCCAACTATAGAGCACCCCCTTCGTTTCTATCCTGAGACAATATAAAGTCTAATTATGAGGAATCGTTTTCCTCCTTGTGATTGAAGTGTTCATGCTTCAATCTCTATTCATTTAACTTATTCCCAAAAAAGTGTAATGCAAATTTCTTCGACGAGATTTGTGTTGCCAATACATCATACAAAATGGTGCATTACTGCATTGTTATTGTACCATATTATATATTTTAATCAATATGAAAAAGATTATACTTTTGTCATTCTATATACTATATGCTATAAGTTCTATAGCGCAATTGAAAACGTCATTCATCAAAGGGCATGTGCTCGATGGACAAACCGAAGAGCACCTTCCGGGTGTAACCGTTTATATCGATAAAACCAACCATGTTGCCGTAACAGACGAGACAGGTCATTTCTCCATCGACAGAATGTCCGCAGGGACATATATTCTGGTAACGCAGTATATAGGATATGCTCCCATAAGGCAAGAGGTAACTATAGGGCAGGGCGTTACCAGAAATGTGACCATGTATATAGAACCCGAGAATCAGCAGCTCGGCGAAATTGCAGTAACAGCATCATTGAGGGCTCTCAATCGGAAAATTTCGCCTGTGGTGGTAAACGAGCTTACAACAAAAACATTTGAGGCTACCAACTCCGTATCGCTTTCGCAAGGCTTGAATTATATGCCGGGCTTGCGTGTAGAGACTAATTGCCAGAATTGCGGTACACAAGAAGTTCGTATCAATGGATTGGAAGGTCAGTACTCCCAAATGCTTATTGACGGACAAGCTGTATTTACATCCCTGTCTAAAATGTATGGATTAGAACAGATGCCGACCAATATGATAGAACAAGTCGAAGTAATCAGAGGTGGTGGCTCTGTTCTATATGGCGCAAATGCAATAGGCGGAGTTATTAATGTGATAACAAAAGAGCCGGAGAAGAATTCTTATCAAGCAAAATACAATATGTCTTTGATAGACGGAAAATCGGCTGATAATATCCTGTCTCTCAACTCTTCATTTGTAGACCGAACGAAGACTTCGGGTATTTCATTATTTGCTAATATGCGCCATCGTAATGCGTGGGATGCCAACGATGATGGTTTCTCCGAAATTGGAAAAAATAAGGCGACATCTATTGGCTTCCGCAGTTTTACAAAGCCTACTTTAAACGATAAGCTCACGCTCGAATATCACTATATCTCCGAGTACAGAAGGGGAGGAGATAATCTCAATCGCCCACCCCACGAAGCCGAGATAGCCGAGACTACAGATTATAGTATACATGCCGGGAGCGTGGGGTATATACATTCGAGTGACGATAACAAGCGTAAGCTGACTGTGAATGGCTCTATACAAAAGACAGGCAGAGATAGTTATTATGGCGGTGGTCGTGATCTGAATGGCTATGGTAATACATCCGAACTGGCAGCTGCAGGTACTGTTCGTTACGAGGTGAATACCGATAAATTGCTGTTTATGCCTGCTAAGTTTACTGTAGGTTTTACACAAGAGTATACAAACCTTCATGATACGATTCATAGCCGGAATATGAAGCAAATTCTGAATGTAAGCAGCCTCTATGCGCAGAATGAGTGGCGCGACGACAAGCTAACTTTCATTGTAGGTATAAGAGGTGATAAGCATAATAAATTGAATAATGTAAATATCATTCCCCGTTCGAGTATAAGATACAGAGTGGGAGAGAAGGTGAATCTGCGTGCAGCGTATTCGATGGGATACAGAGCTCCTGAAATAATAGCTTCTGATCTGGATGTACCTGTTATTGGAGGAAAGGCTACGATTACTGTTCTTGGTGAAAACCTGAAACGCGAATATTCGAATGCTATCAATGGAGGATTTGATTATACTTTGTTTAATAATAAGTTTTATTCCTATTTTCTTGTCGAAGGATTTTATAATAAGATAAACCGGGTATTTATAGTAGAAGAAACAGGAACCGACGCTATGGGTAATATTATAATGACCCGCAAGAATGGTGATGGTGCATACGTATATGGGCTAAATCTGGAAACAACAATACAGCCTATCGATTGGCTTGAGCTGCAAGGTGGATTTACTTGGCAGAGAAGCCGCTATACAGAACCTGTAAGCTGGTCTTCAGAGTCGTATGTAGAACCTGTGAAGAAGATGCTCCGATCACCTGATACGTATGGATTCTTTTCTGCAACCGCTACACCTAAGAGAAGCTATGCCGTCTCCTTGTCGGGAGTGTATACCGGCTCTATGTTGGCTCCCCACTTTTCCGGTGCAGAAGGTGTTGAAAAAGATGTGACTGTAAAAACACGCAGCTTTGTGGATATGACCGTGAAGCTGTCTTATTTCTTCAATCTGAATGCTACTAACAAAGTGGAGATTAATGGCGGAATACAGAATATGTTCAATCAGATACAGAAAGATTACGACAAAGGCCCTAACAGGGATTCTGAATATATTTACGGACCATCATTGCCTCGTACATTCTTTATTGGTCTTAAGATAAGTTCTATATAAATATAAATGTGTCTCAAGGATGGTGTAAGACTCTTGAGACACATTTTTCTTCAAATTTCCTTTTTATTCTCGACTTTTCAATTTTTTATTTAATAAGATAAAAGAAAATATAAATTGATATTTTTAAACCGCCGATGATGATTCGATTAGATTAAAAATACTTAATCTCAAACTCGGTTTTACCGCATTTGTGTCATATTCTAAGATTTTGATGCTATCTTTGTGAAGCTGAGAGGGACTCTTAACTATAAAAAAATGAAACCTTATAGTTTTTCCCTGTTGACAGACAGGGTGTTCCACTAATATATAGTTAATGGTATATATCATTATAAAAGGATTATTTATTGGTTTTTTATCTTCTGCTCCTATGGGGCCTGTTGGTATGCTGTGTATTCAGCGTACTCTGAACGAAGGAAAGAAGCAAGGGTTGATAACCGGACTCGGAGCGGCTGTGGGTGATATGCTGATAGCATTGCTTGCTATTATTGCAGCTTTAGGTCTAGGGTTCAGTACCGAATTTATTCAACAACACGAAGGTCCTCTTAAGATTGTGGGTAGTATTGTTCTTATTGCTTTCGGGTATGTAGTTTTCAATAAAAACCCGTCGAAAAGCCTTACAAAACTAAAAGAAAATGCTATGTCTTTCTGGAAGGTCTTTGCATCTTCGCTAGGACTTACCGTTTCCAATATCGCTACATTATTTCTTTATATAGCCCTGTTTGCTCGCTTCAATGTGATTGATGCAGATAAGCCTTTCGGGTACGATCTTCTTACCATATCTTTTATCGGTATCGGAGCTATGTTGTGGTGGTTGCTGGTCACTTACTTTGTTAATAAACTGCGATCCCGCTTCAATCCCAGAGGGCTTCAGATATTTAATAAGATCATAGGAGTGTTATTGGTAGGTTTGGGTGTAGCCGGTATTATTACAGGTACACTGATGGGGATCGATATCTTCTAGCTTAATTCCGCTTCAATCTTTTAATTTGATCGTTATCCCATAATAACGAGACATAAGCACTTCCGAGTATGGGTCTTCTCCGTGGATGTACGAACTGCCGTTGTATCGTGTAAATTCACAATAATCTAAACCTTCTTCTTTTGCTTGTTTTATAGTGGCTTCACGTTGAGCTACGATCTTACTGTACGAATTGATTTCTTTCCAACTGAGATAAAAGGTAAATAAGAAAGCCATCAGTGATATTGATATTACGATAAGTCTTATTTGCTTCAAGAATACGTTTTTGTAATCCAGATTGTAAAGGCAGATGCCTATGGCAATAATAAGGAAAGTGACAACCCCAAAGAGTGCTCTGCGTGGGAATGTAGGTGAAGCCAGCATGGCATATACTGCTGCAATAGCCGCTACTGCATATATGAGCACAAGCTTCATTTTGTCCTTTCTATCTCCTCTCGAAAAACGACTGAAAGTGATAATGGAAATGAGAGTAATAAGAAAAAGAGGTCCACTATAATAAAAAAGTGTCAGCGTCCACATAAATAGGCGGTAACTTAAGTTGTATAGGCTGAATGATGTAGATTCTCCAGCTCTTACAAAGTTTCCCGGAGCAGCTATCATGATGATAAAGCCTATAATAGCTCCGGCAAATCCCGCAATAGCCCAAACAGGAATAGCCCACTTCTGTGAACGATAATATATGAAAAAGCCTATAACAATCACTAACATTGCAGCCGCTGTGTTTTCGTTTGTCCATCCGGCTAGTATTCCCAGTATGAAAATACACACAGAGTAAAAAGCTTGTAATATAGGCCTTGATACTCTTCCAGTGTACAGCCTGAAGGGCAAAAGGAATAGTAAAATTAGCCATGTTCCCCAAAGGTAGTTGGCAGAGCCTGTCAGCCAAAAGACGGTGTCTCCAAGTACGGGCTGCAAGAACCAAACCCCCAGATTGACCATTAAAAATAAAAGAATACTATTCTTTGCACTTCCTTTTATGTGCAGGTAGATTAAGGATATATAGCTTAAATAAACTAGTGTATTTAGTAAATCGGCTATATATTTAGGCAGCATTAGCAGTACTTGTGCAATAAAATGAACAACGGAGCGTCCACCCCACATGTAGTAATGGTTGATTTGCGAATGTATAATATCCTTGATGGAAGTGATACGGCCATCTTCACCATAAATGAAGAGGTATGCAAAGTCATCGGATATAATAGGAGTCAGCCTGTTTAGTGAATATATAGCTGTGAAACAGATTACTATCACAACTATCCAACACGTCCTTGTCTTTGTTTTGGTGTTGCTGATAGAGTGCAAGAGTTTCTCTGTGTTGTTGTATATTCTCCGAACAAGATATACTCCATCGTCGAAGCTATTCTTCTGGGCGTACATGAAGTTATTGTAAGTTTGCTACAAAAATACAATAAAAAACAAAAGCAGCAAGACGATTTGTCTTGCTGCTTTGTTATTATTATTGAAAAATGCTTTATCCGCATTTTGATGCACCACAGTTTGTACATTTCATACAACCTTCTTGATACACCAATGTCTCTAGTCCACAGACAGGACATTTTTGACCTTTGGCTTCTGTTTCATTCGGTAGGTATTTCTTCAGCGCACGTTCAACACCATTCTTCCATGTGTTGATAGTTTCGCTGTTGAGTTCAAGTCCCTGAACAAGTTTTACAACCTGATCGATGGGCATTCCGTAACGCAAGACTCCCGATATCAGTTTGGCGTAGTTCCAGAACTCCGGGTTGAACTTGCCGTTCAATCCTTCGATTGTTGTTTTATAACCTCTCTTATTCTTAAACTGGAAGTCGTATGAACGTTGACCTTCGTCGTTCATTGTTTTGATAATCACACCTTGATTGATGTTCTTCGGAAGCACAAGGCCTTCGTCATCGTCCGACAATCCGGTAAAGATCTCGTAAGGGCGTCCGTCTAATAAGCCGATGAAAGCAATCCATTTTTCCTTGTTGTTTTGGAATTTGATGACATCCGCAGCCAGTTCACGAGGACGTTCCATTACTATCTGAGGGCGTTCGTAGCAGTCTCCGCAGTCTTCTTCCTCCTTTTTGCTGTCGTTGGCAATAAGAACTCCGGCGCGTGATCCGTCACGGTACACAGTACATCCTTTACATCCGCTTTTCCAAGCTTCTATATAGAGCTGGTTCACGAGGTCTTCCGAAACATCAGATGGCAGGTTGATGGTTACGCTGATAGAGTGGTCTACCCACTTTTGGATGCGTCCCTGCATTTTTACTTTCTGTAGCCAGTCTACATCGTTTGAAGTAGCCTTGTAGTAAGGAGATTCGGCAACCATCTTGTCTATTTCTTCATTTGTATATCGTTTGGCAGCAGGATATCCTTTGCTTTCCATCCATGTCACAAACTTATGGTGGAATACGACATATTCTTCCCAAGAGTCTCCGTTTTCGTCAACAAAGTCTACACGGACTTCCTTGTCGTTCGGATTCACTTTGCGGCGGCGTTTATACACCGGGAGGAATACCGGCTCGATACCTGATGTCGACTGTGTCATCAAGCTCGTTGTTCCTGTAGGTGCTACTGTAAGACATGCTATGTTGCGACGTCCGTATTTTTCCATGTCTTTGTATAGCTTCGGATCAACTTCAGCCAAACGATTGATGAAAGGATTGTTTCTTTCACGTTCGATGTCGAATATTTCGAATGCTCCACGTTCCTTCGCCAGTTCCACAGAGGCACGGTATGCAGCAATAGCCAGTGTGCGGTGTACTTCTTCGGCAAAAGTTGTAGCCTCTTCTGTTCCGTAGCGCAAGCCCATAGCGGCAATCATGTCGCCCTCGGCTGTGATACCTACTCCTGTACGACGGCCTTGTAGTGTTTTCTTACGAATTTTTTCCCATAGATGTCTTTCAGGCCATTTAACTTCTTCGTTCTCAGGGTCGATTTCTATTTTGTTCAGGATCTTATCTATCTTTTCGGTTTCAAGATCGATAATATCGTCCATGATTCGTTGTGCCAGTCCTACGTGTTTTTTGAATAGTTCGAAGTCGAAATATGCATCTTCTTTGAATGGATTCACTACGTATGAATATAAATTGATTGCCAATAGACGGCAGCTGTCATAAGGACAAAGAGGGATCTCGCCACATGGATTTGTAGATATAGTCTTGAATCCAAGGTCTGCATAGCAGTCAGGCACAGATTCTCTGATAATGGTATCCCAAAACAATACTCCCGGTTCGGCCGATTTCCATGCGTTGTGAACTATCTTTTTCCACAGCTCGGTAGCATCGGTCTCTTTTACTGTAGTCGGGTTGTCCGAGTCTATCGGGTATTGCTGTGTATACGGTGTTCCGTCTACTACTGCTTGCATAAAGGCATCGTCTATCCTCACCGAAACATTGGCACCGGTAACCTTTCCTTCTATCATTTTGGCATCAATGAATGATTCCGAGTCCGGGTGCTTGATCGATACGCTAAGCATAAGAGCTCCACGGCGTCCGTCTTGAGCGACTTCACGTGTAGAGTTGGAATATCTTTCCATAAAAGGGACAAGTCCGGTAGATGTAAGAGCTGAGTTCTTTACCGGTGATCCTTTAGGGCGTATGTGTGATAAATCGTGTCCAACACCTCCACGGCGTTTCATCAGTTGTACTTGTTCTTCGTCAACGCGGATAATAGCCCCGTATGAATCCGATGATCCATCCATGCCGATAACAAAACAGTTCGACAATGATGCTATTTGATAGTCATTACCTATCCCTGTCATTGGGCTTCCTTGCGGCACAATATATTTAAATTGGTCAAACAAGTCGTATAGCTCTTGGGTGGTGAGTCCATTTTTATATTTTGATTCTATACGGCCTATTTCGTTCGCCAATCTCCAATGCATATCTTCGGGCGATTGTTCGTAGATATTGCCTGTCGCATCTTTTAGGGCGTATTTATTAACCCATACTTTAGCGGCTAGCTCATCACCGTTAAAGTAATCAAGTGCGGCTTTATACGCCTCGTCAAAAGTGTAAACCTTCTGTGCCATTTGTTTATGTTTTTTTTATATAAATTATTTCGTCTGTTTCTCTTGATTTTTTTTGTTAATGCAATATTACAGATTATGTGATGATGAAACAAATTTTGCAATATATATTTATTAACAAAGTAAAAAGTTTTCCGTTTTAAAATTTAATTACCTGAAAATTAGATATGTAAAAATTGTATATTGTGGAAAAGTTTTCCATTTTGTTTTTCAGTGTATAATAAATAGAACAAGATGTGGAAGATAATGTTTAAGAAAAAAGCAAAAAAAATAATCAGAAAGATCTTTTTAACCTTTCCGATTATTTGTAAAATATGTTATTTTCTGATAAGTTACTCTGCTGCTATCAGTTCCGGATCAATCATGATACGACCACAATATTCGCAAACGATAATTTTCTTACCGATTTTGATATCCATTTGTTTTTGTGGTGGAATTTTGTTGAAGCAACCCCCGCAAGCACCACGCTCTATACATACAACAGCCAAACCGTTGCGTGCACTTTTGCGAATTCTCTTGAAGGCTTGTAATAAACGAGGTTCTACTTCGGCCTCGATATCTTTCACTTCGTCGCGAAGTTGTTCTTCTTGTTGTTTTGTTTCAGATACAATGCCATCCAGTTCTTCTTTCTTTTGAGCAAGGTCGGCAGCACGTTCGCTAAGAAAAGCTTTACTCTTTTCTATTTGCTCAGCAAGGCTTTTTGAATCTTGGCTAAATTCGCGGATGCGTTTTTCGGATAACTCAATCTCCAATGTTTCGAACTCTATCTCTTTGCTGAGGTGATCGAACTCACGGTTGTTGCGAACATTATCAAGCTGTTCTTTGTATTTTGCAATTTTAAGCTCGCTGTCTTTTGCTTTTTGCTTTTGATGCGAAATCGCAGTTTCAGCTTCTTTTAATTCAGCCTCGTGTTTTTTGATACGAGTTTCCAATCCGATGATTTCATCTTCAAGGTCGGCTACTTCAAGAGGAAGTTCTCCACGTAGGATTTTGATATTATCTATTTCAGATAGTTTCAGCTGTAGATGATAAAGCGTATGTAGCTTTTCTTCTACCGTTACTTCTTTTTCTGTCGGTTTTTTTGCCATAAGATATTTTTGTTTATTGAATTTCTATCATAAAAAAATGCAGTAATCGAATAGCTTCAACTATCTTCTTACTACATCATCCGTAATAAGCGGGAGTGTGTCACCGCCTGATTACAAATATTTTACAGGATTTACGTCAAACCCTGACATATATACTGCAAAGGTAGGATATTTTTTTGAAATAATATCGAAAAAAATATTCTTTGTGAAAATTTCAGACTCGTAATGTCCTATCACTGCAAGCAATATTTTGTCTTCCACGTCATAGAAGTCGTTGTACTTAGCTTCTCCCGTGATGAAAATATCGGCGCTGTAAGAAACTGCTTTCGGAATAAGAAATGCCCCGCTGCCGCTGCATATAGCCACATCGCGTATGGGGGTGCCACGCAAAGGCGAGTGTTGCAGCATATTGAGGTGGAATGTGTCTTTGAGCAAGTATAAGAAATCTTCTTCGTCCATCTCTTCGGGCAGCGTACCCACGATACCGCTTCCGGCTTTACTCCACTCGTTTTGTAAAGCGTAGAAATCGTATGCGGGTTCTTCGTAGGGATGTACCGAGATGAGTGCGCGCAAAACTTCCGACCGCTTGTATACAGGCAATACCATTTCGATGCGTGTCTCGGGTTCGGTGTGCAATTCGCCTATTTCGCCACAGTAGGGCTTGGCTTCATCACCTGCTCTGAATGTTCCTTCTCCTGTAATATTGTAGCTGCACGAGTCGTAGTTGCCTATCGATCCGGCTCCTGCATTGAACAATGTATTGCGCAAAAGCTCGGCATGTGAATGTGGAACAAAGGTTACAAGCTTAAGTAGTTTGTCCTTTTGCGGATCAAGAATCCTTACATGTTGCAGGTTGAGCATATCAGCCAAATACTGATTAATTCCTTCCGAGGCATTATCCAGATTGGTATGGGCTGCATATACAACGATGTCGTGCTTGCATGCCTTTATCATGCAGCGTTCGATATAATTTTTGCCTGTGAGAGATTTGAAGCTGCGGAACGCCAGAGGATGGTGCGATATGATCAGATTGCAGCCTAAGGCTATCGCTTCGTCCATTACGGCCTCGGTGACGTCTATACAAACAATTGCGCCTTTGGCTTCCTGATGTATATCTCCTATTTGCACTCCACTATTATCAAATCCTTCCTGCAAAGGAATAGGGGCAATCTGTTCTATGACATGCAGAATATCTTTAATCTTCATCGCTCGCTGTATTTGTATAAACATTAGGTTATAACAAAGATATAATAGAAAATGAAATATTACATCATTTATATAGATCAGGAGAAATAAAAAAGCAACTCTCCCTTATAGAAGGAAGAATTGCTTTTTATTTATCTAAATAATATTGAGATTAATCGAACATTTTTCTGAAATGAGTGAATATCTTCTCTTTTACCGATTTGCTAGGCTGAAAGTTAGGAGAGTTTTCCAATCCTGTGAGGGTTTCTTTCTCGCTGTCGCTCAGGTTTTCGGGAATATAGACACTGATGTTTATCAACAAGTCTCCCGTGCCGTATCTGTTGATGCTTGGCAGACCTTTATTTTTGAGTCGCAAAACCTTACCCGGCTGTGTTCCCGGTTCTATCGTTACCTTTACCTTTCCGTCTATAGTAGGTACAACGACATTACCACCCAATGCGGCTGTAGAAACACTCAGCAGTAGGTTGTAAACTATATCATTGTCGTCTCTGAACAACTCAGGATGCGGTTCTTCTTCTACCAAGATAAGCAAGTCGCCATTTATACCACCATGGCGGGCTGCATTTCCCTTACCACTCATCGATAGTTGCATGCCTTCTGCTACTCCGGCAGGAATGTTGATGGTTATCACTTCTTCTTCGCGGGTGATACCTTCTCCGGCACAGTGAGCACATTTTTTCGTAATGGTCTTTCCTTCACCGTTACATGTCGGACATGTAGATTGTGTTTGCATTTGCCCCAAAATGGTGTTCATCACACGAGTAACAACACCCGAGCCTTTACAGGTCGAACATGTTTCGTAGGCTGTGCCTTTGTCTGCTCCTGTACCTTTACAGTGCGTACAAGAAACAAATTTGTTTACTTTTATCTTTTTCTCTACGCCCGATGCGATATCTTTCAGAGATAATTTGACTTTTACACGAAGGTCTGAACCTCTGTTTGTTCTAGGGCCACGTTGACCGCCAAACCCGCCAAATCCTCCTCCAAAGTGCCCGCCGAATATATCGCCAAACTGAGAGAATATGTCATCCATCGAGAATCCTCCTGCGCCGCCAAATCCGCCCGGAGCTTCGTGTCCATATCTGTCATATTTGGCACGTTTCTGCTCGTCGCTCAGTATTTCGTAGGCTTCGGCAGCTTCCTTAAATTTTTCTTCTGCCTCACTGTTTCCCGGGTTTTTGTCGGGGTGATACTGAATTGCTTTTTTGCGATATGCTTTTTTTATTTCCTCAGATGTTGCGGTCTTGGTTACCTCTAGCACTTCGTAGTAGTCTCTCTTTGTTGCCATCGAAATATTCTTGTTTTATTTTGCAACAATTACTTTAGGATATCTGATGATTTTATCATCGAGTGTGTATCCTTTCTGTATACTGTCTATGATTTTGTCTTTGTCTTCTTCGCTCTGAGCCGGAATAGTAGTTACCGCCTCATGCTTATCGGTGTCGAATGCATGACCGATGGTTTCTATCTCTTTTACTCCGTGCTTGGTAAGGAAGCTTGAAAACTTGCTGTATATAAGATCTATACCTTCTTTTACAGCATCTATGTCTTCCGTTTTAGAGATGTTGTCTAATGCTCTCTCAAAGTCATCGACTACCGCTATGATGTCAAGCAACACTCTTTCGCTACCTGATTTAAGCAGCTCGGCTTTTTCTTTCAATGTACGTTTGCGATAGTTGTCGAATTCAGCATTAAGGCGCAGGTAAGAGTTGTTGAGCTCATTGTATTTTGCTTCCCAATCGGTCACATTGTCACTTGCTTCGTCTCCTGCATTTTCTTCTGTCTGATTATTTGTCAGATTGTCTGTTTCTACAAATTCATCTCTTTCAAGATCTTTATCAGAAATATCCTCTTTCATATTTTATATTTATTTTATTTTCAGCTAATAACAAAGATATTGTCAACAAATTAACAAGCGTAATTTATTGTATCCAAATTGATGTTGATAAGTATATAGCAAAAGGCTTGCCAAAATTCTTATGGAGTCTCAATTTTCAAATAAAATATCCATTGTACTGCAAAGGAATATATAGATTATCTTTGTTGTACTGAACGGATTGATATATCCTTAAATTGTCAAGTTTTATTTTTTTTTGAGATATATAAAAAGTAAATGCAACGAAAAAGACTCGTATTGCATCATAATATTATAGGAGATGAACTTGCTTATTTCTATTCAGAAAGTGTTGCTAAAATAAAAACATCTAGTTTGAAAAAATAATATATTGCTAATAAAGACCCCCAAAGTGTATAGACTATGAAACATAAAATGCTACTTATACTGTTGTTCGTTGGTTTTGTTTTCACATCTTGTGATAATGATAATTTTGAATACGAAGATAGATTTAAGGATAGTCAGGAAGCATGGAGTCGTTTTAAGAAACAAACCAATAATACATACGAATATACAACAACCGGAGGTACATGGGTTGGTTATTCCTGGCAAACGACTATCACTATTTATGATGGCAAAGTAAATAGGCGAAGCTTTAAATATACCGGCTATCCGAGTGAAGTAAATGCTAATCTTGAATTGGAGTGGACTGAAAACGTATTAGAACTAGGTAGTCATAAAAATACGCCGGCATCGGATGTTTTAACTCTCGATGAAGTTTATGAAAAGGCAAAACAAGACTGGTTGAAAAAAAGAAAAGATACGCAAACTTATTTTGAAACAAAAAACGAAGGAATGATTTCCTTGTGTGTTTATAGTGAAAATAACTGCGCTGATGATTGTTTCAGAGGAATTAGTATTGCAAATATCAAAGGAGTAGTTGTTGATTGAGAATCTGTTTTTTTAATATTTATGTAACATTTAAAAAATATTAGCGTATAACTAAATGTGTGAACATTCTTGTTTTTGTAGTGTTTTAGAATATAATTTATAGAAAGATATTCCTTTTTCACATATAAGTATCTTTGTACACAGAAGCGTGTTTGTATGTTGTTGTTTTCTGAACAGAACGGAGTCTTGCTTGTAGACTGTTAAGTCTTAGGCGCTTCATTCTGTTCAGAGACAACTAAATTCTTCTCCTTAGCAAGCCTTAAGGGAATCCTTCGTATAATGTTCCTTTTTCTATAAAAAGACTTCGTATTCAACGAAAGTGAAAAAATACAAACAATTCTTATCTTTTTATTGTTGTTGTTAGAAACAAGTAGCTGGATGAATCAGTATTTTTTATCTTTGCATTGTTTACAAACTGGAAAGGAATTATAAACAATTACGCAAATGGAACTTTCGTCTTTACTATCTCCTATCAATATAACATTAGCAACTTTGTTGGTCGCATCTTTTTTCTTCATGCGAGGAAAGGTTCGTTCAGATCTTGTGGCTGTATGTGCTCTGCTCATATTGGCATTAACCGGAGTGTTGACTCCTACCGAAGCATTAGCCGGTTTTTCTAATTCGGTTGTAATTATGATGATTGGTCTCTTTGTCGTAGGAGCCGGTATTTTCCGCACAGGGCTGGCAAAGATGATAAGTAGCAAAATACTTCAGACCGCAGGGCAGAATGAGAATAAACTATTTATTCTGGTCATGTTGGTTACGGCTTCTATCGGAGCTTTTGTGAGTAATACGGGCACTGTGGCCGTGATGATGCCTATTATTGTGAGTATGGCTGCGAGTGCCAATATAAGTCCACGTCGTTACCTTATGCCTTTGGCTTTTGCCAGTAGTATGGGGATGTTTACGTTGATTAGTACACCTCCCAATCTTGTGATTCAGAATGCGCTTGTTGATGCCGGATATGAGGCTTTATCCTTTTTCTCGTTTGCGCCTATCGGTTTCATTGCGTTGGGTATTGGTGTTGTCGTTCTCTTCTTCTTGAGCAAGCTGCTTGTTTCAAAGAGTGATTCATCATCGGGCAAGAAGAAAGAAGGAAAATCTTTGGTTGAATTGGCTCAGGAATACCAACTGCAACAACAATCGTACAAGGTAGAGGTAAAGTCTGATTCGCCATTGTTGAACAAAACGCTTGCCGAACTAAAGATTGCTTCAACCTACGATATCAGTATCAGTAAAATTATACGTAAGAATGGTAATTCGAGATTCAGAAAAAAGTTTATAGAGGAGGTTGCAGGCCCCAAGTCGGTAATATTGCNNATATATTGCCTCGGAGATATAGAAAATATAGAAAGATTTGTTTCTGATAATGATCTCCATTTGGAGAAAAAAACCGATGAAACTCCATTCGCAGGATTTCAGGAGTCGGGTATTGCAGAGGTCTTTATTATGCCTAATTCCAGATTGATAAATCGTACAATTTCTGAAATTAGTTTCAGGGAAGAGTATAATGTAAATGTATTGGGTATTCAGCGTCAGAATGAATATAAGATGCGGGATATTAAAGATACTAAGTTGCATTCGGGGGATGCTCTTTTGATACAGGGTACTTGGAAAGATTTGGCAAATTTAGACAACAGGCAAGATGATCTGGTGCTTGTAGGTCAACCATTGAAAGAGGCCGCTAAAGTAACATTGGATCAGAATGCTCCTATTGCAGCCGGGATAATGATATTGATGGTATTGGCAATGGTGTTAGAGATTCTCCCTTCGGTGATTGCTATTATGTTAGCTGCTGTGCTGATGGTGGTAACGGGCTGTCTTCGTAATATGGAAGAAGCGTATAATAGTATAAACTGGGAAAGTGTAGTACTGATTGGTGCAATGTTGCCGATGGCTACTGCTTTTCAGAATACAGGAGTAGATACTCTTATCTCGGGTTCTTTAGTTAATCATTTGGGAGATATGGGCCCTTATGCATTGCTTGCGGGGATTTACTTTTGTACGTCTTTGCTCACTATGTTTATAAGTAATACTGCCACAGCTGTGTTGTTTACACCTATAGCCTTGAAGGCTGCAGAGGGGATGGGGGTGAGTCCTTATCCATTCTTGTTTGCTGTAGCAGTTGCGGCCAGTATGTGTTTTGCTTCTCCATTCTCAACTCCACCCAATGCATTAGTAATGACTGCGGGACGTTATACCTTTATGGATTATATGAAGGTCGGCTTGCCTTTGCAAGTGATTATGGGAATAATTATGATACTGGCTCTTCCTTTATTGTTTCCTTTCTAAAACGATTTAATTGATTTTATCTTCAAGGAACTTTACTATCTGCTCGAGGTAGAGAGCGTCCGTTTTGTCGAAATGATTGAGATGTTCACTGTCTACATCTAAAACGGCAATCACGTCGTTATGGTTGAATAGAGGCACTACTATTTCGGACTGCGAAGCGGCATCACAAGCTATATGCCCGGGGAATTCGTTAACATTCTCTACTATAACCGTTCGCTTTTCTTTCCATGCTGTGCCGCAAACGCCTTTGCCGTATTTGATTCGGGTACAGGCTATTGTTCCTTGGAATGGGCCGAGCACGAGTTCCTCTCTTTTTACTATATAGAACCCTACCCAGAAAAATCCAAATGTCATTTTCAAGGCCGCAGATATATTTGCCATATTGGCAATAGTGTCTGTCTCCCCTTCGAGTAAGCCTTTTAGCTGGGGTAGGAGAGTGAGGTATTTCTCTTCTTTGGAAGAAGTGGATATGTGGAGAGAGTGTGACATGATTAAATTAATTTATTTTATTATAAATTTTCCAACTATGGCATCCCCCTTTACTGAACAGAAAATCGACAACTTTCCCTCTTAATTTGTCTAGAGCATTAATTACATTTATTCGTTTTTGGGGATCTACAATAAATATAATAAATCCTCCCCCTCCTGCTCCGGATATTTTACCTGTAAAAGCTCCAGCATTTAAAGCAATATCAAAAATTTCATCAATATAGCTATTTGATATAGAACTGGCCATTCTTTTCTTATCTTCCCACGCTTTACCTAAAATTTTTGAAAACTGAGTAATATCACCTTTTAAAATAGCTTCTTTCATATCTATAGAACTTTGTTTAATTCTATGCATAGCTTCAATCGCCTCCATATTTTTTGAAGAGGTATTCTTTTTCTGCTCATCAATAATTTTTGCTGATTCTCTAGATGCTCCTGTATAATAAAGGACGATGGATGCTTCAAGCTCATCGATAATCCATTGTTTTATTCTCAACGGATTTACTATAACTTGATCATTGTTTCTAAATTCCATGAAATTGAAACCTCCAAAAGTTGCAGCATATTGATCCTGTTTTCCTCCACTAAGATTAAGTTCGATTCGTTCTATTTCATATGCTAATCTAGCTATCTCATATTCACCTAATGGAAGATTATACCATTCCGCAAATGCTTTAATTATAGAAACAACCATAGTTGATGAAGAACCTAAACCGCTTCCGGGAGGAGCATCAGAATAGGTTGTTAA
Organism: Dysgonomonas sp. UBA7630; assembly: GCF_002483985.1. NCBI lineage: Bacteria > Pseudomonadati > Bacteroidota > Bacteroidia > Bacteroidales > Dysgonomonadaceae > Dysgonomonas > Dysgonomonas sp. UBA7630. Next base: position 146,492 of record NZ_DLIY01000004.1, on the reverse strand, counting down.
AGAAAATGATTGAGGCTTNATATTATAATCTTTTACAATTCTGTTATATACAGCTTTGTGAAGATCTAAGTCGCCATTTATAGGTAATGTTTTAGAGACAGGATAATCGGCAAATTTATTTATATCTGGAGCATTAATTGATATTAATCCATTATCAGTTTCTTCAATAGTACAATATGCATATAAACTTATTGTGGCATTTAGAATTAATCCTCCATACTCATCACTATAGGGAGAAACATCACTTCCTCCACCTGCTAGGCCCAATCGTAATGGGGCTTTAGAACGTATGATCATTGCTTATTTTTTGAAGGTTTTAGGTCTTTAAATATAATTTCTTCCACAATACAACATATAATATGTCCGATTAAAATATGAGATTCTTGGATTCGTGGAGTCTCTAAAGACGGCACTTTTAGTGTTAAATCACAGAGATTATTCATCTTGCCTCCATTCTGTCCTGTTAACCCAATACTATAGATGTCTTTTTTCCTACATTCTTCTAAAGCTAAAAGAATATTTTCAGAATTACCAGAGGTACTAAAACCAATAAATACATCACCTTCATTGCCTTGTGCTTGCACCTGTCTTGCAAAAAGTTTTTCATATCCATAGTCATTACCTATGGCTGTTAATATAGAAGTATCTGTACTTAATGCAATCGCGGGTAAACCTGGACGGTCAAAATAAAAGCGGCTAACAAATTCGCCAGCAATATGTTGTGCATCAGCAGCGCTTCCGCCATTTCCTGCGAGTAAAGTTTTCTTGTTATTCTGATAGGCTCTAGTTATTATATCAGCTGCTTTCTGTATATCAAGCAGAAATAACTCATCAGATAAAATTAATTGTTTAACATCAATAGAAGTCTGTATTTGGGATGCAATAACTTTTCTCATAGTTTTATTCTCTAAATGGGTTTTTGTAAAGATCTAATTTTTGTTGTAATAGATAATAAAAAAAAGGAATGTCATCGACCAAATAGCGTTTTATCAATCTTCCAGGATCTTTAATCATACGATAAAGCCATTCTAATGCTAATTTTTGAAATATCTTAGGTGCACGTTTGACGTTGCCTGCTTCAAAATCTATTGTGGCTCCAAGTGCCATAAATAATCTTATATTCGGGAGTTTATTTTTATAACTATATATCCATTTCTCTTGTTTAGGAGCTCCAACACCAACCACTAGAACTGTAGCATCAGTTTTATTTATCATTTGGATAATATCTTCACATTCTTTAGGGTTCTTTTCGAAGCCATACGAGGGAGCATGTGCTCCGACTATTATTTTACGGCCTACTTTCTCATTGATTTTTTTCATTGCAGTAACAGCAACATCAGGCCCAGCTCCAAGTAAAAATATTTTTATCTTTTCATTCTTTTTGTGATAATTATAAAATAGAGGGAAAAAAGAAGAGCCTGGTATAACTTCTTTTATCTGATTTTTTAAAAATTTTAAACTAAGAGCTATAATCTTACTGTCACACACAACCCAGTTCGCTGCACTATATACATTATAGAAGGATTTATCTTTTTGAAGTTTCATAAGAACATCTACATTTATAGGCATTAATATTCCTTCATTAAGTTGTTCTAATAAGTTCTGGCGAGATAAATTCTGAATTTTTATGTTTAATATTCCAACTGTGTTCATTATTAATTAATTAGGTCTTTAAAGTTTTTTGAAATATTATTATCTAAAATGTCAAATGGAATATCTATATTTTTCTTTTTATTTGATGTAAAATCGTAATTATTCAATATTTTTATGCAATTATCAATGTCATTTAATGGTAGATAAATTACATTTTCCTTTAAAGTTTCTCTAAAAATAGGTATGTCAGAGACAAAGACCCTCGCATCACAGGCTAATGCCTCCAATGGAGTTCTGCCAAATCCTTCATACAAGGATAAAAGGAAAAAAGCTTTTGAATAATGGTATAGAGTCATTAACTCTTCATTAGAAATGTAATTTGTGAATATAATTGAATTAGATAGTTCTGTTACTAATCGATTAAGTTCTTTGTCTTTCCCCCAACCCTTCCGTCCAACTAGTACGAGCTTAATGCTATGGTCAATATTCCTATATTCTTTAAATATCTGAAGTAAATATTTGAAGTTTTTCCGAGGCTCAATAGTTGAGACGGATAGAAAATAATTATCAGGTTTTAATTCCCATTGGGATAAGAATGCTTCTTTTATATAATCTTCTGTTTGCAAGTATTTTTTTGAAATATTTTCACCCCAATTAATAACTTGTTTATTTGTATATTTTTCTATCTCTTTTTTTACAGTTTCTGATATAGTAATAATTTTATCAGCATGCTTCAATGCTAAATTTAATTTAGGCTTTATATAAATGCGAGCATTTAAAGAAAGAGTAGAAGAAAAGTGCTTAAATGCTAGATCGTGGATTGTTGTTGCAACTAAATATTTTTTTCTCCAATAAATATCTATTGGAGGAGGAAAAATAGGGAAAATAACAGATTTTATATTTAAACTCCTCACCGTTTTAGAAAGTAATAGATTGTCTACTAATAGTCTATTTGATTCTTTTATTATAATGGTATTAGGATTGTTATCTAATATATTTTCCATTCTGAATATAGGATAGACATCCGCACTAGTTTTTATTAATGCCTGATATAGTTCTATACCATAATTTTCAACTCCTGTTAATTTTCTATTATAAAGTGGAGTCATATCAATCGCTATTTTCATTTATTTTTAGGTCTAATCTAATTAATAACAAGTATATGGCTTATGTGTCTCCGCAAATACAAAAATATATGCTCTATGAATCTAACGCATTGCTAATCCTTCTGATGTTGAAAGACCTTCTATTTCTTGTGCCTATCTTTCATAAACAAGAGGCAACTATATAATTACTTATAACAATAACCTCCATCAATTTCTAGGATTGTGCCATTTATGTATTGGTTATTAATAACAAATATGAATGCATCTACAATTTCTTCAACGGTAGCAAAACGATGCAAGGATAGTTTATTGCATATATTTTCTCTAATATGCATAGGCTTATCTTTTTGCATTTCTGTTTCTACGAATCCAGGCGCAATCACGTTGCTTCTTACTCCATAAGGCTCTAGAAATTTCACTAGATTTTTTGCTAATGCATGTCCAGCTGATTTACTTACACCATAGGCTATAGATAAAGGATGCGGGTATATACCCATTATAGAGCCTGTAAAAATAATGCATTTATCTTTGCTGAGTTTTATATTGTTTAATAAGGATTGAACAAAAAGAAATGGTATCGTTACATTTGTTCTTAAGACTTTCTCAAAACTATCTAGTTCCATATTTTCAAAAGGGGTACGATCCGTAACGGTTGCATTCAATATCAAAACATCAATAGCTTTAACTTCCTCCTTTAATTTATAAATATATTCAATAGCCTTATCGCGATTAGATAGATCAACTTTGTCTATAACAAAATGGTCATTATTATATTTCTGAGAAAATGTTTGGTATAAAATCTCCGCATGGGCATCATCATGGAAGTAAGTCATATATACTTTATATCCTAATGTAAGCATTCTTTTTGATAATGCTAATCCAATTCCTTTTGTACTACCCGTAATAACCGCCGTTTTCATTTGTTTTGTTTATTTAATATCGGGATTTTTCCGTATAATTGACTGTTTTTTTAATTTCTCATAGTTTTCACTTATTTGTTGTTTTAGAGAAGAACTGGAAATACCCTTGCCATACGGAAAATAACAGACTTGTACTCCTAATTCTTTTAAGTAATCGTATTTTCCTACCCAATCATTACCTACAACAAAGACGTCTATATTTAGATTCCTGACAACATCCGTATGATCTAAAGACTCTTGAGGAATTACAATGTCAGGGTATTTTAAAGCTTTAATTATGGCAATACGTTCCTCAAAAGGAATGATTGGGACAGGTTTATAAGAACTAACTAACTCATCAGTACTAACACCCACTATTAATATATCACCTAGACCTCTTGCATATTCAATCATTTTTAAATGATTACTATGGAACATATCAAATGTTCCCGATGTGTAAATGACTAACTTATCTTTTATCATAATATTAACTACAAACAATTCATTGCTTTATTTTTCATGTGTAAAATTTACTCTATGCTATTTAAATATGATCTTTGGATACAAAAAACATTTCCTTTAAGTGAATGCGACGTTTTTCGACTGGAGGTACCTCCATATAATTATTATATAAACTTTTTAAATATGCGTCGCTATTTTCTACACCAGAAAGTGTAATGTTTTCAAATTTATATTCTTTTGGATTTCCGATTATCTTCGCTGATATTAGCTCTTTTAATCCCCAAGCCCCATAAAAATTACAAATACAATCATTCCTTTTTCCGTGATGCTCTCTAAGCTTAAATAGATAATCAATTAATTTATGAATAGTGAAACGCGAGAATGGGTAAATAATTTTAGCTATAGAAGCTATTTTTTTTTTCACTCCTTTTCTCTGAGATGTATCAGTGAATATGATAGCTTGTAGAGTAACTAGTTTTACAATAATTGAGTTTAAACTAAATATACTTTTCTTACTATTAGTTCTATATAAAGGGAAAATATCCAAGAAGACCCCTATTTTATCATTGCATTCAGACTTACCCACTTCATTAATCAACGTTCGAGTATCTTCTATCTTGATGAAATTCACATAAAAAAGATCGCAATNNACTTTATAGTATTCGGGTAGTTCTAATGATAAGGCTTCTAATAATATAGGAAAGAATTCGGAAGAGACTCCAAAATCCATATCGTCATCCCATGGAATGAATCCTTGATGTCGAACAGCCCCTAGCATAGTTCCTCCTAGCATATAATACGGTATTTTGTTGTTTTTACATATTCTATCAAATGTAATAGCTAAATCTAGAAGAAGTGCATGCAGTTCATGTGAATTTATTTTTTTCATTTGCTAGTATTTTTTCGTATTACTTGTGTCAACATTACGGGTTCGTCGGTAGTTATAAAATCTACATCTTCCTTTAAGAATTCTTTCATCAGTTCTACATCATTTACAACCCATACGTTGGTCATTAAACCCAAATTTTTTGCTTCTTTGATCCAGTTGATATTTTTATTAAAGATACTATAATTATATGAAATACCACTTAACCCAAGTTCTTTGACTCTTGATGGAGCTAAATCTCCATTTGTGTAAAATATCTTAGCTGAAGGGTTCAATTTTCGCATTTTTGTGCAAATATTTAAACTGAAAGAGATATAATTAACTTGTTCATCCATATTATAATTTCCAACTAGTTCTCTTATGATTTTGACCGCATCATCTTCTTTATCTTTTGTTGAAAGGGGTTTGATCTCCAATATTAGTTTGGTCTCTTTATGTTTTGCACCTACAATTAAGTATCTTTCTAAAGTTGGTAATATTTCACCATTTCTCAATATATAATTTTTAATATTTTTATAGGGTGTATCTTCAATGGTCATTTTATTTATATACTTTTCGTGACTAATAACCGGTATCCCATCAGATGTAATAAATACATCAAATTCAGATCCGTAAAATCCCCTCATTTGTGCATTAGTCAGTGAAGATATCGAATTTTCAGTAGAACCCTTAATATTCCAATATCCTCGATGAGCAATTATTTTAGTGTGTTTATTTATATATTCTATATCTTCAGCCTTTTCGTCTTGACACGAATTAAATATTATTATAAATATTAAGAATGTTCCTATATGCTTTAAATAACTGCTATATGCTTTTTTTCGTTTTGGATTCATATTATAGTATGCTGCATTTTTAATATATAATTATTTTTTTTTAATCCTTAAGAATATCAAAAACCGTTTGACTATTTTTCTAATAAAAAAGTAAGAAAATGCAAAAAATGGAAACTTTGTTGATTTATTAGCCTTAAGTATTTTATAACGTTCAATATCTGTATGTAAAGGAGCCATACCACTTGTCCCTTCAATAAAAAAATATGCAATATCTTTTTTTATTTGTTTAAAGTGATATCCTTGCAAATATAACTTTTGAGTTAAGTCAAAATCAGCTCTTAAGGGATATTTAGTATTAAACCCACCCATAGATTCAATCGCCGAACGTCTCATAATCATTCCTTGATGACAGCAGATCATTACATATTTAATCATAGTATAATCTTTAGCCGTCCAATATCTTAGAGTCTCATTAGGATAACGGTCAATAGTATTTCCGTATACTACATCAAATCCAGTTGACTCCTCGATTAACACCTTTATTGCATCAGGGAGCAATTCGTCATCGGATCCTAGAACATGTATCCAATCTCCTTTTGCTAATTTCCATCCTTTATTTAATGCATCGTAAATACCTTTGTCAGGTTCTGATAGAACACAAAATTTTTCAGATTTGTATTTCTCAAGAATATTTAATGTATTATCGGTCGAACAACCATCAATGACAATACATTCTATATTAGGGTAAGTCTGGTCTAAAACACTTCTAATAGCTCGTTCTAAAAATGTTTCAGCATTATATGTTGCAATAATAATAGAAACTAGTTCCATCTTTTTTATCTATTTAATGAATGATATCCCATATAAACATACTTGTTTCAGGGGTTGCGGATAATAAGGGTGCAATCCAATTATACCCGTAATTTATTATTAAAAAAAACATAGCGCAAAAGGTATAAATATCTGTCTTTTTAGTCTCTGATAGTACAACTCCTGCTACAAACATTTCGAAAGTATTAAACCCAAGACCGATCCTCATCGGCAGTTCAATATCTCCAGATACTTTTAATATAATAATTGAGAGATAAAACAGGAAAAAAGGTAATCTGAAGTTCTGGATACGATTCAAATATTTTACTCCAAAATAAATAAGGATTACATTTGATAATAACCGTCTAAATAAAAGAGTGATAGATGCTATATTTCCATCTGATCCTGCATCAGTAAACCAAAATTCAGCATTGTTTAAATAACCTGAAAATTTCTGGTCCTTATCTAAGCTAAGAGCATCAAAAAGAATAACATATTCACTCCAATATTCAATTTTCCACATAAAGAAGACAATCAAATATAATGCAATAAGTGGATAAGGANNATTTAATAGGAATTTTTATATAATAAAATAATAAGAAAAAAGGCAGAAAGATAAAAGATGCAGTATGAATTAGTATCCCAATAAGCATAAAACCCAAACATTTCCATATATGATCCTTCATTAAATATAAGAATGCGATAAGGATAAAGGCCATTGCTAAATATTGTCGAATTGCAGCAGTGGCCCAATAAGAGCCTGTAACAATAAAAAATATAGGTAGAGCATACATGGCTATTTCTCTATAGTTTTTCAGTAGCATCATTACAGCAACTATCAGGACGAAGCTATAAAGAATAAATGCTCCATAATACGGTATATCCAGTGCGCTGAGAATCTCGTTTACAAATCTAAATCCCAATTCTTTCTTTTCTGCAAGATCCATATTCTCATATTGGAGCTTGTACCATAGATAATCAGGACCTCTACCATATCTTAGTCCTTTAATTAAAGAATATGATATAATAACAATGCTCGAATAGATCCAAAATTGATCTTTTCTGCCTTTGCTTATTCCAAATCCACAAAAGATGAAAATAAATAATAGAAGTGTTTCTAAAAATATGTAGTTACCTACTGATCCCATTAACCTAAAGATTTAATAAACCTGGCTGGATTCCCTGCCCATATTTCATTTTTTGGAACGTTCTTAGTCACAACTGAACATGCTCCAATAATTGAATTTTCACCTATTGTTACTCCTTTCAATATAGTTGAGTTTGCACCTATAAATACGTTATCTTTTATAATAACAGGAGAAGTTTTAATATTCTCTTTAATTTCAGGAACTGCTGTGCGTTCTTTATAGTCTAGTGAATGATGATCCGTATCATATATAACAGTTCCTCCTCCTATGCGTACATTATTTCCGATTTCTACTTTACTCCAGCAAACTATTGCAGTTGCGCTTATGCCTACATTGTTCTTTATATTTAATTCACCTCCCTTTGCTACTACAAAAAAACAAGGTTGTTGCCTCCCTATCATATTATTAAGAAGTCCATTATTCATCTTAAACTTATATCCAATAGATACTTCAGCATCTAGATCGATATGACAAATAGGAATTCCATTCGATTTAAAATCAGAAGAAAACTTCACTCCGTTTAGTTTAAGCTTAAGGAATGTAATAACCCATTGAGTTTTCATCAAAACCCTAAAGATTTTATTTATTACTTTATATAAGTATGCAAAAATAATCATAATAAGTTTTTACATTTATAAAAGAATATGGGATTTATATAGATAAGAATATAACTGAAGAACACCTTAAAACCAAAATGCTTAAATGTAAATCTATTTATATTACTACATGCTTTTTCTTTTATATAATTTTTATACTCATTATAAAACTCTTTAAATTCTTTTGTCTGCCATTGATCTTTGGCAAATAGAATTGAAACTCTTAGTGTATTAAAAATAATAACATTAAACTTCCTTTTGTCATTAATGTCTTCTATCATATTAGTACAAAAAATAGCTAAATCTTTATGAATACAAATTAAGTCTTCTGAATTTTTCTTTTTCCACGAACTCATTATTGAACCAGAGGAACGAAGACGATAATTATAAATAGAATTGCTCATGATGTAAATATCATTTGCAAGATATAACATTTTAGGACCAAACTCTCCGTCTTCATGTAATAAGTTGGGACGGAATTTTAAATTATTAACAAGTAAGAAATCTCGCTTTAGTATAAAGCGTGGAGATGCACCGTAAGGCAAATTTTCAAACAGGTAATTTTTACCTTTTATAAGAATATTATCAGCTATGGAAAAATCATTCCCTATATTGATGTCATCTTTTACTCTATTCAGCGGGGTAGCATAGACATCAGCTTCATATTTATCTATCAGCTGATAGAGTTTCTTAAGAACATCTTTTTCTATCCAATCATCACTGTCGATAAACCAGATATATTGTCCATCAGCAATTTTTAGACCAGCATTCCTCGCTTCACTTAATCCCTTATTCTCTTGATTGATAATAGTTATATTTGAATATTGGTGCATGTATTTACTGACAATACTCATACTATTATCTTTTGTCCCGTCATTAACAATAACCACATCATAAGTATCAAAGGGCACATCTTGCGAATATATGGACGTTAAACACTTTGCTATGTATGGTTCTACGTTATATACAGGGACTATAATGCTTAGTCTTTTGGGTTTCATTTATTAAATTGCTTAACGGACAATTCCGTCCTTATATTTTATTCTTTATTTTCTTTATTTTAGCTACGAATCTCGCAAGAAAATATCTGTTCTTTAAATTCAAAAGATTCCAAATTTTCTTCTCCAGTTGCATATACCTTGGCACCCAACTGGCTGCATAATGATGAATTGTGTATGTATTCTTAGTAATATTTATCTTATCTGTTTCGAATGACTTTGGCGAAAAATAATCAGAAGGATAGATTGTCAATCCGGATATGGTTTGTAATTTACCATTTAACAGTAGGCCTTTTTCAACCAGGATATTTGTCATGTGAACAACTACAGTCTCGTAATTGAAAGATCCATCAGATAGGATGAATGATTTGTTATTATATCTATTCAGAATATCTTTTATTAATTTATCTTCTTTTTCTGCACCTAATATTAGGCCAGGAGCAACCATCGTGTCTGTTTCAAATCCAGCAAATGCTTTATTTGTTAACAAGCTATCTAAAGACTTTAATACTTCTACATCAACGTCCAGATATATCCCTCCTTCGTCATGTAGAACTTTAAAGCGTGCATAGTCGCTTACATACGCATATTTCTTTACGTTATATGCCTCTTGTGTATAAGGTATTATGTCTACATTAAAGTTGTCTTCATTCCATTCTTTTATCGCATAATCAGGAAGATACTTTTTCCATGATTCTATACACTTTATAGCTAATGCAGGCAATGGTTTTCTTCCAAACCAACAGTAATGAATAGTCTTGGGGATCATACATGTTTGTTTTTAAGATTCAAACTCTTCTTTTGCTTTCTTTAGTTCTTTTAAATAGCCTTTTCCGTAACGAAGGTCAGGTTCCATATAGTTTCCTTCACCCCACTCATTCCATGACTTAATAAAGACAAGGGGTTCATTATCTGTTTTCATCTTTAATGTTTCAAAAACTTGCTTAGCATGCATGCCAAAATATTCCGGAGTAGAGTTATCTAATAAATGTCCTCCCATACCACTTCTTGGGGTATGATCAAAATTAGGGATTAAGGTTGGAACTATAAATTCTTCTTTCTCTTTTTCTCCAACAAACTTAGAATAGCATTTTCTATAGTCAATTCTTCTGTTTTTGGGGAAAAATTTAACCTTTGTTAGTTTTAATGTTTTCAGATAAATTTTTGTCAACAAGTTCTTCTTCTTATTGTAAGAGAATTCTTCATAAAGACGTACAGCATTCACTGCATCAAAACCTAAAGCTAGAATCTCATCCCCTACAGAATCAACATATTCAGTTTGTCCTATAAAATAAATTCCATTCAATCCATTTTTGATAGCTAATTTTTGCCACAATTCGATAAATTCCTTTACATTAGGAAACGCTAGAGGTCTGTATATCATAAACAGAGGTTTGTCATCTTTCCTAAGATAGCGAGGGTCTTTGAATGCTGAGAGTAAATGTTCAAAATGTAATATATTTGAGTTCTCATTTCCATATTTTTGCTCTACAAGTAATTTTTTTTCAGAGGTGCCATCATGTCTCCAAAACTTTGTATGCCAACTTTCATTAGCCCAGCATAGCATAAAAGGAAAATCAGGCTCACCAGAACTAAGGACCTCATTAAAGGGTCTCTCCAGCTCTTGGTGATTGTCATCGAACCAATAATGATAGTAGCAAAATGCATCAACACCGTATTCTCGAGCCATGTCAGCTTGCATTTTTCTAGCTTCAGGCATTCGCAAATCGTAAAATCCAAGATCTGCAGGAACTCTAGGTTGATAATGCCCTTTAAAAAGAGGCCTTGCTTTACAAAGGTTAGTCCATTCAGTAAATCCTTTTCCCCACCAAATATCATTATTAGGTGTAGGATGAAATTGAGGTAGATATAATGCAATTATTTTAGCTTTTTTTTTCATATTTCTTTGTATTATTACTAAAGTAATCTTTGTTTTATTAGATAAATAATCTTTGCTTTTTGGTTTTTCTGTAAAATGAATATGCCCATGATAATTGTGGTAATTATACCTATAAGGGAAGCATATAGTATGAAATCCAGCCAGTTATTAATGATGAAATATCGTTTCAAGAGTGAGAGGCTAATTATTATTATTGTAGATAGAAATAGAATTTTCAATATCAAAGGGTAGAATGTATACCATTTGAGCCCTAGACATTTCGCGCCATATATTGGTAAATATGTTAAACCTCGTATTGCACCCCAAATGAAATGTGCAACGACAATAGACAAAAGTTTATGATATTCGCTATCAAAATAAAAGATTCCTATAAAAATAGTCGCAGATAAAAGAAGGTTGAATATAAATAAAGTTATTGATACTTGTTTTACTTTATTTGTAATAGTAAAAATATTCCACAAACTTTCTATCGGCATGAGGATCAACATACTTAATATAGCAATTGAAGAAAGAACACTTAAACGATTAGCATCTTGTGTAGGTACCCAAAACTGAAAAAAGACTTCACCTAAAATAAGGAATACTATTAGTGGAAGCGCAGACAAAATACCCATAATTCGTATGTTGTTCAATAGTTCTTTTTTTAACTGCAGAATCTCACCTTTCGCATACAATTCTGTTAATTTAGGGGCAAATACTGCCGCAATAGAACTGCACAAAGATAAGATTACTATTGGGACAGCTTTACTGATAGAAAGTGTACCCATAGCCGTAGCACTAATAAAAAGATTGGCGAGCAATAAATCTATACCTGTAGATAATACTTCACTTAATTTGCTAAATAAATTCCAGACTCCCGAAAAAATAAGTTCCTTTACTAACTTAAAGTCATATAATGACTTATTTATTTTAAAACCAGGCAGTAAATTTCGAGTTAATCTGCGATTAGTTATTGCAATAAATAAAGTTGCTGCTATGGCAGAGATACCATAATACCATAGATGTGGTACAAATAGCAGGAAAGGTGTTATTATAAAGAGTACTCTTAATAGATTAGAAACTATATTTCTTAGAGAGGATAGATCTAATCGGTTTTTAACAAAAGTAGCTATAGAGTATACATTAGAGGTAAGTGCTATAATTGAATTAATGAATGTCAATCCAAATAATAATTTTACATCTCCAACTAGTTCAGGTGGAATCTGTATAAGGTAATTAAGAAATCCAACTATAAATATTGCAAAAAGTGCTATAACTATAGCTAAGAAAAGGTTCGAATAGTACACAGAGGCAAAATATTTTTTTGCGAGTTCAGTATCACCTCTATGAAAACTGACTGTTATAAAACGAGCAGCCATTGAATTAAGTGCGATGGTTATTAGTGTTGTATAGGAAACAAAGTTATTAGCTAGTCCGATAAACCCATATGCCTCAGCTCCTAATTTAGCTATAACAAAAGGCGCTAAGAAGAAGTTAATGATAAATCCTACAATAAACGCAAATAGCTGCGCTACAAGGTTTATACCTAAACGTTTTTTATCTTCCATTAAAGCTTATTTGTCAATTTTTAGCATATATGAAATCCTTACAATTTTGGATATACGCTTATATTTTAGTTTGCGAATCAAAATTATTTTATTTCAGTATTCTTTTTCGATATTCCCAATAAATCGTCTTTTAGTACCCATGCTGATGCACCCATTAAAGATGAAAATAAAAATACGATCATAATTAATTTTTTCGAAGGCTTAGAAGGTTCCAGTGGCTGTACTGCTGGCTGTATGACAGTGAAAACAGGAGTGTTATCTTGTACTTTTATTTTTGCTAATTGAAGTTGTTGTGCTGTCTGGTTATAAACAGAATAAGCCAGATTAACTTCATTTTGTAATCGCTCCTGGGTTGTTCTGAAGGAGGCGGAGACGACATTCAGGTTACCATCAATAAATACAGCTAAATCTTTCTGTGCTTTATAATAATTTTCTTTGGATTCTTGATATAACTTTTGTGCATATTCTAAATCTTGACGTGTTTTTTGCGTGCGATAATCAATAATATATGACTGGAGATATGATGTTAATGTATCAGCTATATATGCAGAAATTTCAGGGCTTTGCATTGTAACATCAATAGTTGTAATTCCTGTTTTTTTATTAAAGCCTATAGCTAATCTGCTCTTCAGATTATCTAATATTTTTTGTTCTTCTTTTGGTATGAAGTAATTGTTGTAAGTCTCCTTCTTGTCTGTTATATCTTTGTTCCTTTCAAATGAAAGTAGTCCTTTCAATAATCTAGGAGCTCCTAATATGTGATTCCACCATGCTGCTGACTGATAATTATTAAGGTATGCGTATAAAGTTGTGTCGATTTTTTTTTCAGAATCCATTACAACAATATTTAACAACCCTTGTGAGAAAAGTGAAGAATTCACAATATCTGGGTATAGATCTGGCGTGGCCAAAGCGTTTGTTCCGGGAGCTCCCCCTAAATTTATGCCTGCCAAAGATGCCAAAGAACTCAATGTCCCAGATGATGAGGACTGGGTATCTGGGAGTAGCACCACCGTCGTTGTATATTCCTTAGGTATACTAAAGGCAACTACCAATCCGAAAATAAAACCTATACCAACAACTTTTAGTATAAACTTTTTCTTTAGCCAGATTTTCTTACCTAATGCTAGCAGGTCAATTTCTTTTTCCTCTGATATATTATTTTGTCTTTGTCCTTCCATTTTACTTGCTCAAATTATTTATTAATAAAGCAACGACAGAAGCCATAGATGTAACACTGGTACCTAGGCTTAATATCTGAGCTAATGACATTTTCTCTTTCTGTTCCTTAGATGGGATAACAATATTACATCCGGGTTGGATTGCATCTCTATTTGAACCCTTAACCTTAGCAACAGTTCCATTCATATATACAATATATGCTCTTTTCTTTTCTGCCAAATCACTGTATCCTCCAGCTTGATTAATGTAATAAGATACTTTCTGTCCTCTTTTGTATAGAACAGTATTTGGGTACATGACGGAACCATTAATTTTTACAGTGTTATCATATTCCGGTACAATAAGTTGATCTCCTTCTCGAAGAACAAGGTCATATTCTGATTTTGGATTTGCAATCGCTTTGTCCAATTCTATACCTACTGAGTAATAAGGATTAATGTTTAGTAAATCTGTAGAAATAGAGTCCTTCAGTCCCTTTGATAGGGCTTGCATAGCTTTTCTCTCTTCAGTCATTTCCATTATTGTTTTCTCTCTTAACAACCTTGCTCCGGCAGAAAATGCATGGGGGGTTAAATTGCCAGCTCGTTTTACAATATCCGATAGTCTTTCGGTTTTCTCCTTCAAAGCATATTTGCCCGGAAATAGAACTTCGCCCGCAATTTCTATATTTCTTTGTTCGATATATCCCGGACTACGCCTTACGTAAACTTGATCGTATGGATTCAATACAAAATCGGGTGGACCATCTACTACCAATCCATTCTTTATATTAAATGTATAGATATCGGCTATCACATTTGGGCTCTCAATACTTAAAGGGTCAACGATCCTTCTCGAAACATCCACTTTTGCTAAAGAGGCTGATTTCAGAAGACCTCCAGCTTTGATGATTAAGTCTTCGATACTTGTTCCTTCGGCATAGTCATATTCACCCGGAACCTGTACATCGCCATAAATTGTGAAGCTGCCCAATTCAACTAATACACTATCTGAAGCCACAAGAAGCATATCATTTTTCTTCAGATTGATATCTGCGGTACGGCCTTCAAGAAGATTTTTCAAGTTAATAGGAACTGTTTCACGAGTTAAGTCTGCTCTTTCCCTTGTGAGTATCGCTCTGTTGAGGAATGCATTTTCTTTAATACCTCCGGCTTTCTCGATTAGATTCTTTATTGTTTTTATCTGTTCGCCCACTTCATAGTAACCGGGTCTGAATACTGCACCTTTTATTTCAACTCTATTGTCAAACTGATTTAAGCCCGCACTAACAAAGATGCTATCTTTATCGTCTAATATGAAATTCTCAAAATCTTTAGAACTAACAGTATAGGCCTTATCGTATTTTCCTGTTTTTCTAGTAATATCTATTTTGTCTTTGTATGCATCGCCTGTAAAACCTCCCGAATATTTAATTAAGTCTGAAAGGGTTTCGGTTACTGTCATCTCATAAAACATAGGGCGTTTTATTTTCCCTACTATCTCTACAAGAGAGATGTATGGAGGAACCATAATAATATCTCCATCCATCAAACGGGTTTCGCCACTTGCATTCCCATTCAATAGATACTGATAGATGTCTATTGTTTTTATGAGCTTACCTTTACGATACAGTTGAATAGAACGTAAAGAACCGATGTCATTTATCCCTCCTGCATTGTATAAAGCATGAAATACCGATGAGAGAGAAGATAAGGCATATGTACCCGGTACAGCAACCTCTCCTAATATGTTTATCTGGATAGTACGTATTTGGCCTAAAGTAAGTTTTATTTGGGAAGATCCTCCTTCGTTACCGATGCCTGAATAAACACTAGAAAACTTTTGTTGTATATAAGAGTTCGCTTCTCTTATTGTCATTCCGTTTAAGTAAACAGGGCCAAGCCTGTCTACTACAATACTCCCTTCCGGAGAAATTATTTGTTGCAGTGATGCTTGAGAAGCCCCCCAGATATCAATGACTATTTCATCACCGGGTCCTAATTTATAATCTTCGGGCGTCGGGATATTCATATTAGGTAGAAATGAAAGATTCTTTTGGTTGAATATATTTTTACCGAAAATTACAGGTTTGTTATCTTCTAAAAGGCCATATTCTCGTTGGTATTCCAACTGTCTGGCTATGGAGTCATTTCTAAGAGCGTACGTTTCACTCGTTACGTCTTTTCTGAGTGTCGGTCTGCTTGTCGGGGTGTTTATATTGCTGGTATTCTGATTTTGCTGATTTACCTGACTTTTTATCCTTAATAGCTGGTCTTGAGTTGCTCCCCGCTTCAAAAGTTCGGTAGCAATCATTTGTTGGGAAGTTCCTTTGGCTGCCTCTGTTTTAACATATTCTATGACCTGTGAGTCGGACATCTGGGCAAACAACAGGTTTCCTGAAATTAATGAAATAAAAAAATAAAGAATAACTCTTTTCATATATTTAAAATATTAAAGGCTTAAAAGCAATGACTCTAGATTTTCTATGTTAATTTGTATTCAAGGTTTATTATTTTAGTAAACAATTCAATAATCTATAAATATCCTTTTGCAACAACCATCAGCGTGTATCTAGGTGCCTGTCAGATGGTTCAGGGGTAATCTATTTTGATATTGTGTCTCGATCATACAATGTTTGTTATTTTTAACTTTACAAATGTAGCTAATTTTTAAGTTAAAACAATTTTAGATAATATATATATTGGTATCCGGAGTCGGTTTCAATACAATCAAGATTGAGGCTACTTTTGATTTCCAAATAACTCTTCTTCAACGATACAGCAAATAATATGAGCTATAAGTATATGTGATTCCTGTATTCTTGGAGTTTCCTCCGACGGAACTTTTATACAAATATCAGATAGCTCAGAAGCTTTGCCTCCCGATTTACCCGTCAAAACTATAGATTTTATGCCTTTTCCTTTACATGCATGCAGTGCCCTGACAATGTTTTCGGAGTTGCCGGATGTTGTAAGACCGATAAAAATATCGCCTTCTGCACCCTGAGCATGCACTTGTCTCTCAAAAAGTCTGTCGAATCCGTAGTCGTTTCCTATTGCTGTTATAATAGATGTATCAGTTGATAATGCTATGGAAGGAATTCCGGGCCTATCGAAATAAAATCGGCTGACAAACTCCCCGGCTATATGTTGTGCATCTGCAGCACTTCCTCCATTTCCTGCAATCAGTGTTTTTTTTCCTCTTTTATAAGCATCCACTGTTGCTGTAGCAGCATCTTTGATACTTGCCATGATCGCCGGATTGGATAGTATAGATTCCTTTACAGAGATAGACTTTCGGATGTGCTCTGTAATAATTTGTTCAAGTTCCATATTCTGTTTTAGCTAATTAGTCCCAAAAGTAACTTTTTTTTAACAATTTTCACGGTTAATTGTTAGTAACTTTTTAAATAAAAGAGAACATCATCTTTTTCATTTCTACAACTTATAATTATCTTTGCCTCTATGGAAAACAAAGTCTTTACATATTTAGAATTTGCCTTGCCAATCCATAACTGTGTGATTATACCAGAGTTGGGTGGGTTTATTGTCAATCAGGAGGAACCATTGCATCATATTGATGCTAATGTTTCCGTACCCGGATATATGATAACTTTCAACCCTGATCTGAAGCATGATGATGGTGTAATCGTCTCTTATTATATAAGAGACGGGAAAATGACATATAATGCTGCATTGCAAAAAATAAAAGATTTTGTCAAAGGGTTAAAACAAGAGCTTTCTACTCAAAAGCCTGTAACTTGTGGAAGATTGGGTAGTTTATATATGAATAAGGAAGGTAAACTTCTGTTCGAGGCTAATCCATCTTTTGTGTTTCCATCTCTTTATGGTCTTACCGCTGTAGGGTTAAGCAATCTGTCGGATATAAATAGACGGGAGTCTGTTTCGAGAAAAAGCTTTCCGATTAAATATGCTCTCGGAAGTGTTGCTGCTGCTGTGGTTGCCATGTTTTTATTCACAGTGCCATCGGCAAATGTAAGTAACAATACAGATATGCAAAGCGGGATACCTCAGCAATCGGGCTTTATCTATTCTCTTGCAGAACAAGTAAAACCATTATTAGATCCTGATTCTGTTAAGGTTGTAGAAGCCAAGGTAGAGAATAAAGAGTCTCAAACACCGCCTCAATCTTTACGTACATACTATATCATTGTAGGAGGAGAGGATACGCAATCGAGAGCAGAACGTTTGTTGGACAAGATTAAGAAGAGTGGTCTTCAGAGTGTAAATATCTTAGAAGCAGGAGGTCGTTTCCGTATCTATGTAGCTTCATTCTCTGATAAGCCTGAAGCCGAAGGCTTTTTGGACACATTCCGTAAAGAGAATCCAAAATACGAAACAGCTTGGTTGTATTCCAAAAGGAACTAATTAGTAGAGCGATATATAGCAAAAAAAGAGGAAAGATAAGTTTTTCCTCTTTTTTGATTTTATAAATATCGTATTTATTCTTTTTCTCCGTATGCCAAATCTCCGGCATCACCTAATCCGGGAATGATATATGCCGATTCGTTCAGTTCTGGATCGATAGCCGCAGCCCATATTGTAGTCTTTTCCTGAGGGAAGTTTTTTGCACAATAGTCAATAGCTTGCTTGCTTGCTATTATAGTCGCTATATGCACATGGCTTGGCTCACCTTTTGTCAATAGCGCCTGATACGATAAATCCATACTGCCACCTGTAGCTAACATCGGGTCGGTAAGGATCAAAACCTTATTCTCTATTTGTGGAGAAGCGATGTATTCGATGTGGATATGAAAACTTTGATGGTTTTCTCTGTATTTCCTATAGGCAGAAACAAAAGCATTCTCTGCTTTGTCGAAGCATTCCAGAAATCCATGATGAAAAACAAGTCCTGCACGAAGTATTGTAGCGATAACGATAGGGTCGGTAGGCACATTTGTAATCGATGTACCCAGAGGTGTTTGAGTTTCGAGCGGCGCGTAGTTCAGTGTTTTACTGATCTCATAAGCCATTGTTTCTCCTATGCGTTCAACATTTCGTCTGAAACGCATACTATCCTTTTGGATGTCTACATCGCGCAATTCGCTGACAAAACGATTGAGGATAGTGTTTTGCTCTGAAAGATTTATAATTCTCATCTTGATTTTTGACTTTAAAGGTATAAGTTTTCTTTCACATTTCTATTTGTCTTACGTAGGAATTTATTCTTTCCATATTTTCCATGCTGCAATAGCCTGCAGCTCGAGCATTTGAGCCCCATTTTTTATGCTAGCCTTATTCTCTTTACCCAGCCTCAGAAACTTTGTTTCAGCCGGATTATATACCAGATCGAACAGCAGGTGTTTGTCTGTGAGTAGGGTGTATGGAATGTCGGGGGCATTGTCTACGTCCGGGAAAGTGCCGAGTGGCGATGTGTTGACGATGACGGTATATTCCTCCATTACGTGTGAGTCAATATCGCTGTATGATAATTGTCCTTCACTCGGAGTTCTCGATACATATATCCACTCTATGGCTAGTGCATCTAACGCTCCTTTTACCGCTTTGGATGCACCGCCTGTTCCTAATATCAATGCTTTTTTATGGATAGCCGTATTGATAAGCGGCCTGATAGACTCCTGAAATCCGATAATATCGGAGTTGTATCCGATCAATCTTGTTGCATTGTTTTTGTCTCGGATTACTTTTATCACATTTACTGCCCCAATGCTTTCAGCTCCTTTGTCGAGACCATCGAGGTATGGTATTATCTTTTCTTTGTATGGGATTGTTACATTCAGACCTTTCAGATTCGGATAGTTGCGGATAATATCAGTAAATTGAGAGATATCTTCAATCTCAAAATTGAGATACTCTGCATCAATCCCCTCCTTTTCGAATTTTTCGGTAAAGAATTTCTTGGAAAATGAGTGTTTCAGAGGGTATCCGACTAGTCCATACGTGTCCATAATGCTAATTTTTTCTCTATACTGCAAAAAAATAGGATAACTCCAATTTGGTGTTACCCTATTTTTAAATCATTTACCTATTACTTAGAAGCTTCAGGTTTGTATCGGCTATTCAACAGGGTTATCACCTTCTGTGTAATATCATAACCATCTTTGGCTAACAGAACATTATCCAAACCTGTATTGCTAAATATCATTTGGTAGTTGGCTGTTTTGTTCATCTCCTTCAATATCAGGCGAACAGAATCGGCCATCTGTGTATTTACTTTTTGCTGTTCTCTCATGTAATCTTCTTGCAATTTTTGAGCCATTGCATGCAGGTCACTTTCCAATTTTTGGATGCGTGCAGCTTCTTGCTGTGCTCTTTCTTGGCTTAAGAATGCATTGTTTTGAACTTTTCTCTGAAATTCTGCGCCTTCGGCTTCTAGTTGTCTTTGCTTTTGGGTAAGAGTAGCATTTGAACTATTGTACTTTTTCATCAACGCATCATTCGCATCTTTAGCATAATTGTAGTTTATCAAAAGTGAATCTACATTTACATAAGCTATAGGAAGCATGCCGGTAGAGTCTCCTTTTGTGAATGTGAGAGATGAGTCTTCAGTTCCTGTGTTTCCCTTATTAGATGTGAAAAATAAAATGAAAAGGACGATTATTGCAACAGCAAAAACGCCATTAATAATGTAAGAGATATTTTTCATTTATAAAAACATTTAGTTAATCTTATCCTGTAGCAAAAAACAAGGCGCAATTATGCCTGTGTTTTTTAACGACTTGGCAAAGATATATCTTTATGTTAAAACAACATCAATTTTAAACCTTTAAAAGTTGTAAAAAAATTGCATTTTAAGGTATATCTCTTTAATTTTATATGTTATTATGAAAGTGTAAGTAATAATTAAAATATTAATATGACAATTAAAGATTTAAAACCGAGTGGTATATGGAATTATTTCCACGAAATAACTCAAATTCCGAGACCTTCTAAAAAAGAAGAAAAAATAATCGCCTACCTATTAGAATTCGCAAAAAAACATAACCTGCAAGCCAAAAAAGACGATGCAGGCAACGTTTTGATAACAAAACCGGCAACCAAGGGTAAAGAAAATCTTCCGACCGTAATACTCCAAGGGCATGTGGATATGGTGTGCGAGAAAAATAGCGGAACCAAGCACGATTTCGACAACGATCCGATAGAAACCTATATAGATGGAGATTGGCTCAAAGCCAAAGGAACAACCTTGGGTGCTGATAATGGTATGGGGGTTGCTGCTGCTTTGACTATCTTGGCGTCTGATACAATAGAGCATGGCAAGCTCGAATGTTTGTTTACTGTAGACGAAGAAACAGGCTTGACCGGGGCGTATGCTTTAGGAAAAGATTTCCTTACCGGAGATGTGCTTATCAATCTGGATACAGAAGAAGAAGGTGAAATATATATAGGATGTGCCGGAGGTAAGATTACCACTGTTACATTTACATATAAGAAAGAAGAAGTACCTGCAAATTATTTCTGGTTCAAAGTACAAGTAAATGGATTGAACGGAGGACACTCAGGAGCCGAAATTCACAAAGGATTGGGGAATGCCAATAAGATATTGAACCGCTACTTGTGTGAACTCAATAAAAAACAAGATTTGGTCCTTGCCGAGATTGACGGAGGAAACCTTCACAATGCCATTGCCCGCGAGGCTTATGCTATTGCCGGAGTACCTTACAGCAAGAAGGAAGATGTAATCGTAGAATTGAATACATTGGTACCGCAAATTGAAGGCGAACTGAAGGTTGTAGATCCGAATGTAAAAATGACAGTGTCTTCGACAGATACACCGGCTTTTGTTATCGATAAGGAAACAACCGGTAACTTGCTGAACGGAATTTATGCTTGTCCTCATGGTGTATTGGCGATGAGCCATGAAATACCCGATTTGGTAGAAACTTCTACAAATCTGGCATCCGTGAAGATGAAAGAAGGTAATACAATTGTGATAACAACAAGCCAGAGAAGCTCTACCAACTCGTTGAAAGATGATGCGGGTAATATTGTAAATGCAGTATTTACATTGGCTAAAGCTGAGGTTGTGCATTCGGCAGGATATCCCGGATGGAAGCCAAATCCGGACTCTAAAGTATTGGCGGTGGCTAAGAAGGCATACGAAAACCTGTATGGTAAAGAACCTGAAATAATGGCTATACATGCCGGATTGGAGTGTGGTCTGTTCTTAGAAAAATATCCGCATTTGGATATGATTTCATGTGGTCCGACAATTCGCAATGCGCATTCTCCCGAAGAACAGATAGAAATTCCTTCTGTAGCCAAATGGTGGCCTTTCTTATTGGAAGTGTTGAAGAATATTCCGGCTAAATAAAGAAAAGCCGGTTTTAAGAATACGAGTATGGGTGTGTGTAAAAAGTGACTTTGATCGTAAAGGTTTACTTTTGACATACGCTCATATCTTTTTTTCTCTTTTTTTAAGTAGTCAAGTAACAAATACAATCGTATATTGTTCTTATTACTTAGTATTAATTAAATCAATTGAATTATGGATAAAATGAAAGTAGATATATGGTCAGATATAGCTTGTCCGCACTGCTATATTGGAAAACGTAGGCTCGAAAAAGCTTTGGAGCAATTCCCACATCGTAAGAATGTAGAGCTTGTATGGCACAGCTATGAGCTAGATCCTAGCTTGCCGAAGAAAGCCGGAACGCAATCCATTTACAGCTATTTTGCCAAAAAATATGCTATGTCCGAAGATGAGGCTCGCCGTACGCAGGCCAAAGTGGCGCAGATGGCTAAGGGAGTTGGGTTGGACTATGACTTCGATAATCTCGTTGTGGTTAGTACATCCGATGCTTTGAGATTGGTGAAACTGGCAAAGGAGTCTGGTTTGGGAACTGAGGCCGAAGAAGTTTTGTTTGATGCTTATTTTGTCAAAGGTAAGAATATAAGCGACCCTGCTGTGTTGGTACTGTTAGGTACAAGCATCGGTCTGCAAGAAACTGAAGTCTTGGCTATGCTCAATAGTGATAAATATCTTTCGGAAATAAAGAAGGATATAGAATACAGTGAAAACGAGCTGGGATTGGAATATATTCCTTTCTACCTGTTCAACAATAAGCAGGTGGTGCAAGGCTCTATCCCTGTCGAAGACTATCTCAAAGTGCTGAATGAGGCTTATGCCGAATGGGAAGCAAGCGGGGCTTCGTCCGGAAAGGGAGAAGTTATAAGCGGTCAATCGTGCTCGATAGATGGCGTATGTAGCTAATATAGATTCGAAATATAAAGGGGCTGTCTGGTAGTTTTAATTGTTTTTTGTCATGTTAAACGTCTTGAATTGAATATCGGGAGAGGAAAGTGAAGATAATGACAAAGAAGCACTGATGATAAAAAACTATAAGACAGCCTCTTTTCTTGTGATACTAAGACTTTTTGTATAATATTGTCTTTGGATAATGCTAATTGTTTAACGCACAAATTTTTATATTTATAATTATCTAATAGAAAAGGCTTAGTTGCCGAATGTAAAAGGTGACAGATAAAAACAATATAAAAAGTGTTACTTTTGTTACTTTTTAACAATTTGTGAAATGAAAGCTGTTGTATGACAGTCGAATACGAAATAGTCAAAAAGTAACACTAAACCTAATAACTGTAACAAATGGAATATAGAATAGTAGAGCCAAGCAAGATTAATATCTTTTCTTCATTTATGAAGTCCATCGGGGTTTCTGTTGTGCTAGTCTTGTTTCTTATGTTATTTAATAGCTGTCAGGAGGGTAATGACTTTTCGGATAGCGAAGAACTCACACTCTCATTCTCTAATGATACAATTCGTTTCGATACCGTTTTTACAACCTTGGGCTCGGCTACAAAACAGTTTAAGATATATAACAGAAATAATAACTCACTAACCATACAATCCATCGAATTGGTGAACGCTTCAAAAAGCGGTTTCCGTATGAACATCGACGGCGAAAAAGGAACCAGACTCACCAATATGGATATACTCAAAAAGGATAGTCTGTACGGATTTGTTGAGGTAACGGTAGATCCCACCAATACAAAGAACCCTGTACTGATAAGGGATTCGATTCGTCTTGTTGTGAACGGCAACATACAATATGTGCAGTTGGAGGCCGTAGGGCAAGATGTATATATCTGGAAAGACAAGGTGGTGACAACCGACTCGGTGATAACAGGTGATAAACCACTGCTTATATACAATTCGTTTACCATAAATAAAGGTGTGACTCTGGATGTACAAAAAGGAACAACTTTCTTCTTGCGGAACAATGCTTCTGTAGATATATATGGTAGTATCATAGCGCAAGGAACGGTGCAAGAACCGATTGTTTTCAGGGGGAGCCGCTTTGATAATATAGACGGAAATATACCATACGATAATACTCCCGGACAATGGAGCGGAATAATTTTCCATGCCGAGAGTTATGGCAATGTCCTCAATAATGTAATTGTAAAAAATGCAGTGCGGGGAGTAACATTTTCGGCGGCAGATACCCAATACAAGAAAGCTGAATTTACAAATACAATTGTACAGAATACATCAGAGTATGGCTTGTTGGCGACAAACTGTTATATAAACTTTCAGAATTGTCTATTTGCCAATTCAAAAGGTGCGGCTATTTCGTTGATCGGCGGGAAATATAGTTTCTTACATTGCACGCTGGCTAATTATTATAGATGGTCGATGCGTCAAAAGGAGTGTCTAGTTGTCGGGAATGTGTATGAGGGAAAGGCTTATGGTTTGGATAAATGCGATTTTATCAACTCTATTGTATCCGGCTCAGCTTCGGGTGAACTGCTGCTAAGTGGAGTTAGTACGGTCGCGTACAACTATAAATTTCAGAACTGCCTGATTAAAGCCCTTGAACAAAAGAATGAGCACTTTGTAAATACTGTATGGAACGCAGATCCGTTGTTTGTAAATATAAACAATGATAAGGATTATTCATATAATTTCGAACTGCAAGCCACATCACCTGCTATCGGTAAGGCAGACAGATCTTACTCGTTGCTACTACCTTACGATCTAAAAGGACGTTCTAGACTTGCGGATACCGATCCTGATATTGGCTGCTATGAACGGGGTGAGTAAAAGGCTGTTGTTCTTGGTGCTCTTGTGTGCTTTCGTCTTGTTTCTGACGGCGCAGGAAAAGTTTCGGGTCATGTTCTATAACGTTGAAAACCTGTACGACACGAAAGATAATCCGGCTACAAATGATGATGAATTCACTCCCGGTGGACAGTTGCATTGGACTAATTATCGCTATTGGCAGAAGTTGCATAACATAAGCAAAGCCATATCTTCGGTAGGGGAGGGATATCCTCCGGCGATAGTGGGGTTGTGCGAAGTGGAGAACGACTCTGTTCTTTATCATCTTACAAAGCGAACCGCATTACAGAAACATAAATATGAATATGTGATCACTCGGTCGAAAGATCAGAGAGGTTCAAATGTTGCTCTTCTTTATCAACGTGATCAGATAAAGATCGTGAGCCGGAAATCATATACGCCTGATTTAGGAGACTCGGTGCGCTCTACCAGAGATATATTGCATGTCACGGGCAAGGTGATCAATGGTACGTTGTTAGATGTTTTTATTTGTCACTTTCCATCACGGCGTGAAGGTATCCGCAAGACCAGACCGCACCGTATAAAGTGCGCCCAACTGTTGAGGCACAAAGTAGACAGTGTCTTGCACCTTCGTAAAGGGGCTAACATTATCATTATGGGAGACTTTAACGACTACCCGAATGATGTAAGTATGTCCGAAGTGCTCGGAGGAAAAAGGATCGAATCCGATATCTCGGTTAAAGGTTTGTATAACCTTCTTTACGACAGGGTTGACAAAAAGGGAGCAGGCTCTTATAAGTATAAGGGTAAATGGGGTTTTATTGATCAAATAGTTGTCAATGGAAACCTGTTAGAAAAAGGAGGAAAGGTATTTGTAAAAGATAAAACCGTACACGTTTTTTCGGCTGAATTCTTGTTAGAGGCAGACAATAAAAAGTATGGTGGACAAAAACCGTTCAGGACCTATTCAGGCTTCAAATATCTTGGTGGATACAGTGATCATTTACCTATTTATATGAATCTGCTTATCAGTCCCTGATTTATTTGTCGTCCAAGGCTTGACTTACGTTGCCGAACACTGCGGCAAGCAGTACTCTTACCTGTTTTAGCCCTTCCTCGTCTATTCCGTCGAGTGCGGCTTCCATGGTGGTGTAAACAGCTTTTCCGGCTTTTTCCTTGATCGACTTGCCTAAATCGGTGAGATAGATAAGGTTGGACCGACGATCGCTAACCGAAGCATTGCGATACACCAGATTCTGTTTTGTAAGATTATCTAGCAGGCGTGTCATACTAGGCTTATCTTTAAATGTTGAATTACATAACGTCTGTTGTGTAACCCCGTCTTCGCGCCACAGAAAAGCAAGGACAGTCCATTGCTCGGGAGTGATATCCAGACCTTCTTTTTTGAAGTTCCTGTACATCATTCTGTTAATGGCCATCGATACTTTACCGTTGATAATGGGAAATATCAGGTCTAAATCCTGATCTAAGTTCAATGTTTCCTCGGTCTTCATGCATGTTTGTTTTCTGATTTTCATCACAAAAATAAGATAAGAAGTTGGTAAGTACAACAATTTTTGACAGTTTAGCATTTGTTGTTTTGATAAAAAAGCCTATCTTTGCACCTCATTTGTAAAAATGTATGTTTAATTTATAATTAATTAATTTATGAACAATTACGAAACCGTTTTCATTTTAACTCCCGTTTTGTCTGATGTTCAGATGAAGGAAGCGGTAGAAAAATTCAAGACTCTTTTGGTCAATGAAGGGGCCAAAATAGTAAGTGAAGAAAACTGGGGACTTCGCAAATTGGCTTATCCAATTCAGAAGAAATCAACCGGTTTTTATGCGATGTTAGAGTTCGAAGCTGATCCGTCTGTTATCGCTAAACTTGAAATTAACTTCCGTCGCGACGAGCGTGTGATCCGTTTCTTGACTTTCCGTCAAGATAAGTTCTCTCACGAGTATGCATTGAAGAGAAGAAGTTTAAAATCATCTAAAAAAGAAGAAGTAAAGGAGAATTAAGCTATGGCACAACAATCAGAAATCAGATATTTGACTCCGCCTTCAGTTGATGTGAAGAAAAAGAAATATTGCCGTTTCAAAAAGAATGGTATTAAATACATCGACTACAAAGACCCTGAGTTTTTAAAGAAATTCCTTAACGAACAAGGAAAAATTCTTCCTCGTCGTATTACAGGTACATCATTGAAATTCCAACGTCGTGTTGCACAAGCTGTAAAGAGAGCTCGCCATTTGGCTTTGCTTCCTTACGTAACAGACTTAATGAAATAAATAAGGAGGAGTAAGAAATGCAAGTTATATTAAAAGAAGACATCCTTAACTTAGGATATAAAGATGAAGTCGTAACTGTAAAAGACGGTTATGGACGTAACTACCTTATTCCCCAAGGTAAAGCTGTGATAGCATCAGAGTCTGCAAAGAAAGTATTAGCTGAAAACCTAAGACAACGCGCTCACAAACTTGAGAAAATCAAACAAGATGCTCAGGATTTGGCTGCTAAGTTGGAAGGAATTTCACTTACTATTGGTGCAAAAACAAGTTCTACAGGTACTATCTTCGGTTCTGTAACTAATATTCAAATAGCAGAAGCTCTTGAAAAATTAGGCTACAATGTAGATAGAAAAGTTATTCTTATCAAAGAAGCTGTGAAAGAAGTAGGTAGCTACAAAGCTATCGCTAAACTTCACAAAGAAGTTTCTGTAGAAATACCTTTCGAAGTAGTTTCTGAATAATTATCGAAATTATATATAGTAGGGAGGCGGTTATTGAAAATAATCGCCTCTTTCGTTTTATGGTATAGCCATCTCACGGTAGATTTATAATTTCTATCACTATTTTAGACCTGCATTTCTATATTATTTCTTGTAACATCAAATTATCACTGTATTTAAGAATATTATATTAATAGGTGTACTATATTATGGTTTCTGTGATATAGAAGAATTCTATATTGTATAATTTGAGTTTAAAGTGTTGATTTCTAGTGTTAATACATATCTATGAATATTATAATAGCATGTTGTTTATGATGTTATTTATAAAAATTGTAACTTAGCAAGGATTTGAAAATTAACTTTTCAGGCATTTGCTTGTTTAATTATATAAAATAACAAACGATAATATAAGAATAAGATGAAAATTGGATTCGTTGGATTAGGTAAGATGGGCGGCAAAATGGTAGAACGCCTTTTGAATCATGGACATGAAGTCGTAGTTTATAACCTTACTCAGAAAGAAGTTGATGAGGCTGCCTCTAAGGGTGCTATTCCGGCTACAAGCATAAAGGATTTAGTAAATAAACTGGAAGGACGCAAGCTTGTGTGGCTGATGGTTCCGGCAGGAAAACCTGTGGATGAAAACATTGCGGAACTATTGACGCTACTTAGCCCGAATGATATAATCGTAGACGGAGGAAACAGCTACTGGAGAGAAACTGTAGAGAGAGGAAAGAAAATAAAAGAAAAAGGAGTTCATTGCCTCGACTGTGGCACCAGTGGCGGTGTATGGGGATTACAGAATGGCTACTGCCTTATGTATGGTGGAGACAAAGAAGCTTGTGACTTTGCAGAGCCTATATTCAAAAGCCTGGCTCCCGAAAACGGATATATGCGTTGTGGAGAAAGTGGTGCAGGTCATATGGTGAAAATGGTGCATAATGGTATCGAATACGGTATGATGCAGGCTTATGCCGAAGGTTTTGAGATAATGAAGAACTCACCATACGGGGTAGACTTGGAAAAAGTATCACGTGTGTGGATGGAGGGTTCGGTTGTTCGTTCATGGTTGCTCGAGCTGATCGGTAATGCATTGGAGGGTAACGAAAATCTTGACGGAATCAAAGATTATGTAGCCGATAGCGGAGAAGGTCGCTGGACAGTGCAAACAGCAATGGACTTTGATGTTCCTGCTCATGTTATTACAGCATCGCTTTTCACTCGTTTCGAGTCACGACAAGAAACTTCGTATGCAATGAAACTTCTTGCTGCCATGCGTAATCAGTTTGGTGGTCACGAAATCAAAAAAGACTAAGCCCCGCAGTATCTCCGAGGAAATATTGAAAAGAATATAACGAAATGCTAACTTAAAAACTTCCCTTTTGGGGGAGAATGGAGGGGCTAATGAAATCAAAATCAATACAAGACCAAGCTTTGATTATTTTCGGAGCTTCTGGTGATTTAACATACCGAAAGCTGATACCGGCTATATTTGACTTGCATAAACAAAATTCACTACCCAAGAATTTTGCTGTGCTTGGTGTAGCTCGTAGTCAGTTTACAGACGATACCTTCCGCGATAAGATGAAGGATGGTATCAAGCAGTTTGCATTGGCAAAAGATGCTTTGGATGAAGAAATAGAGCAGTTTTGCCAGAAGTTGCATTATCTGCCAATCAATACAGATGACGGGACAGAATATTCCAAATTGAAAGTACGGCTCGAAGCTCTCGATAAGGAAGAGGGTACAGCAGGTAATTATATATTTTACTTGTCAACGCCACCTTCGCTCTATCCGCTTATACCTAAGTTTTTGGCAGAGCAAGGGTTGAATCAGGAGAATGGTAATTTTAGACGGATTATTATCGAAAAGCCTTTTGGTATTGATCTTAAATCTGCTGTGGAGCTGAATGTTTCGCTTCAGGAAAGTTATGATGAAGATCAGATATATCGTATAGACCATTATCTGGGTAAAGAGACTGTGCAAAATATGTTGGTAACACGTTTTGCGAATGGTATTTACGAACCCCTTTGGAACAGAAACTATATAAGCCATGTGGAAATAACTGCTGCTGAGAGCATCGGCGTAGAAAACAGAGGTGGCTATTACGATCATTCGGGAGCACTCCGTGATATGGTGCAAAACCACTTATTGCAGTTGCTGGCTTTGGTGGCAATGGAACCGCCAATGTCTATAGACTCTGTTTCGATTCGCAACGAGAAATTGAAAGTTTTTCAGGCTCTACGACCTATGTCGAACGATGACTTGTTTAAGAATGTTATTCGTGGGCAATACACTGCAGCTAACGTTAAAGGAAAATATGCCAAGGGATACCGTGAGGAAAAAGATGTGGATGCCGATTCCCGTACCGAAACCTATGTGGCTATGAAGCTCTTTATAGACAACTGGCGCTGGGGTGGAGTTCCTTTCTATATACGCACAGGTAAACGTTTGCCGACTCGTGTCTCTGAAGTTGTTATTCACTTCAAACCTGCACCTCAGAAATTATTTCCCGAAAGTGCAGATATGAGTAACGACGAAAATCAATTGGTGATACGTATTCAGCCGGATGAAGGTCTTTTGTTGAAAACAAAGATGAAAGTACCCGGAAGTGGCTATCAGGTTAAGAATGTGAATATGGACTTTCATTATTCACAACTACAGGATACTTATCTGCCTGAGGCTTACGAACGTCTTTTACTCGATTGTATGGTTGGCGATTCTACTCTGTATATCCGTGGCGATGCTTTGGAGGCTACATGGAAGTTTGTACAACCGTTGCTCGACTTCTGGGAGAAGAACCCCGATGCTCCCTTACATGGCTATCCTTCCGGCTCGTGGGGGCCAAATTGTGCCGATGAGCTGATTGAGGGTAAAAACCTCACATGGAGATATCCTTGTAAGAACCTGTCTGATGATGGAATATATTGTGAATTATGATAAAAGAAGAGATTAACATTTATTCGGATGCGAAAGCCCTGAGTGAGGGTTTTACGGCATTTTTGCAAAAGTTAATGGATGTATATCCGCGTGTAAACCTTGCATTGTCTGGTGGAACTACCCCAAAAGTGATTTTTGACTATTGGGCAGAAAACTGTAAAGATTCAATCGACTGGCAGCGACTGTTTTTCTTTTGGGGTGACGAACGCTGCGTTCCGCCCGAAAATGTTATGAATAATTATGGAATGACAAAGGATCATTTGTTTGACAAAGTTCCCAAAATTCCGAATAATAACATTTTCCGTATTCATGGCGAGAATGAGCCTGAAGAAGAGGCTGAATGGTATAGCAAAATTTTGGAAACAAAAGTTATGCAGCGCCGTAATGCTCCTTGCTTCGAAATCGTAATGCTGGGTCTGGGTGACGATGGACACACTGTCTCTATTTTCCCCGATCAGATATCATTGTGGGATAGCAAAGACTTCTGTGTGATAGGTGAGCATCCCGAAAGTAAAATGAAACGTGTAAGCCTTAGCGGTCAGGTAGTGAATAATGCACAGTATGTCGTTTTTCTTGCTACAGGAAAGAACAAAGCTGAGAAGGTAAGGGATATCATTAAAAACAGAGAACAGTTTTTGAATAAATATCCGGCTGCTAAAGTAAATCCAAAGAAAGGATATCTTTATTGGTTCTTAGATGAGGAAGCAGCAAGTTTGTTGTAAACGAAGCATCAAAATATATATCGTAAGAAGTTATCTCGCATAGGGGTAGCTTCTTTTTTTATATGTTAAAGATGGGTGAAATGGCGTATTGAATAGTCTTATGTTTCTTCTTTTGATTTGTATCCGGCTATGAATTCATTGTGTCGCAAAATGCGATTACTTTCTCCAGATAATCTCTGTTGTTTGACAATCGTGGAATTTTGTTCTGTCCTCCAAGTTTGCCAAGATGCTTTAGCCATTCGTTAAAAGTTCCTTTCGGTAGGCTTCTTACAATTGGCATATTCAGCGATAGGTTGTATGAACGCTTGGCTTCGTAGTCAGAGTTTACCTTTTTTAGTTCGCTGTCTAATAAACGGGTGAAATCTTCGAGGCTGTTGGGTTCTACAGTAAACTCTATCAGCCATTCATGTGCTCCGTTGTTGTTATCTCCAAAGTAAACGGGAGCGGCTGTATATTCGTTTATTTGTGCGCCCGTGATCTTGCATGCTTCAGCCAGAGCTTTTTCGGCATTGTCTATAATCAGTTCTTCGCCAAAGGCATTGATGAAGTTCTTGGTGCGCCCTGTTATATGAAACAGGTAAGGAGTAGTAGACGAAAACTCTATTGTATCGCCTATCATATATCTCCAAAGCCCTCCGTTTGTTGAAATAATTATAGCGTAATTCTGTCCGGTTTCTACTTCATCCAGTGTTAATGCTTTGGGATTTTCCTTGTCCCATTCACTCATCGGGACAAATTCGTAGTAGATGCCACTATCCAACATTAACAGCATTTCTTTAGAGTTTTTGGAGAACTGTACCCCAAAGAAACCTTCCGATGCATTATATGTTTCCCAATAGTACATATCGGGCTTTTGTATCAGTTTCTTGTATTGCTCTTCGAATGGAGTAAAGCTCACGCCACCATGAAAGAAAACTTCCAGATTAGGCCATATATCAGTGAGGTCGCGTCCGGTATCTGTCTTTATCTTTTTCAATAAGACGAGTAGCCATGAAGGTACGCCCATAAAAGCCCTCACATCGTTTTTTATAGCATAGTCGGTCAGTGCCTGCAACTTCGTTTCCCAATCAGGTAATAAGGAGATACTTTCGGGTGTACGGCTAAGCTTTGCCCAGAAATATAGATTCTTGATAAGGATAGCAGAGATGTCTCCTGTGAATATGCCGTCACCTATGTTGTTTATTTGCTTGCTGCCGCCTAGTACTAGTGTTTTGCCAAAAAAGAATTTAGCATCCTTATTGGCTTGTGCATAGATAGCAAGCATTTGCTCTCCGCACTTGTAATGTCCTTTGGTGAGTGATTCGTGAGTTACGGGTATGTATTTACTCTTATCCTCTGTAGTGCCCGACGACATGGCAAACCAACGTACGGGCTTGTTCCAAAGTACATTTTGTTCTTTATTTACAATGATCCGATCCAGATAGGGGCGCAAATCTTCGTAGTGGAAGATTGGAACCTGTTTTCTGAAATCGTCTTTGTTTTTTATAGCCGAAAAATTGAACTGCTGCCCAAAGAATGTTTGCTCACCGTTGCGGAGCAGATATTCCAATATCTTCTCTTGCGTTTCGATAGGTTTGTTGATAAAGCTATCAATCTCTTTGTATCGGTAATCCAGATACTTGTGAGCGATTCGGGTAATCATCCGATTTTACTTATTTTTCGGAGCTTTTCTTCGTCTATAATTTTTATTTTGCGACCATCCAGCGTAATGATATGTTCGTCAACAAACGTTGACAAGGTGCGGATGGCATTTGATGTAGTCATATTGGACAAGTTAGCCAAGTCTTCCCTTGAAAGGTAGATGCTTATTGTAGCACCGTCTTCTTCAAGTCCGTAATTCTCGATAAGGAATATCAACGATTCGGCCAAACGTCCACGGATATGCTTCTGAGTGAGGTTTACAACCCGCTCGTCTGCTATTCCAAGGTCTATTGCCAATTCTTTTATAAAGAAACTTCCTAATTTAGAATTTGATGCGACTATCTCGTTGATAAGTTTCATTGGTATGAAACAGATGGTAGAGGGTTCGAAAGCCGAAGCAGCCGTGACGTAAGGTTGGTTGGCAAAAAAGGCGCGGTATCCAAAATACTGAGTAGGTCTTATCATTCTGATAATCTGGCTGCGTCCGCCAACACCGTCTTTGTATATTTTCACTTTCCCTCTACACAGGCACATCAATTCCATTGGAATTTCTTCTTCCCTGTATATCACTTCATTTTTCTTGAAGTCCATAATTCTCGCATTAGCGGCAATTATAGTTTGTTCTTTGTCATTCAACAGATTCCATATTTCAGGAATACTTTCCGACAAGCTAACAGCATTACTATCTGTCATCATTCAAAACTGATAATGTAAAATATGTTATAAGCAAAGTTAATCAAAAAATATTATAAAACATGTTGCAAAACATCTTTTTAACGCATGCCCCTCTTTTTTATATAATTTTTTTGTGCTTGAAAGGCCTTTTGTATACTCAAATATCACGTAATGTGTAGAGTAGGTGGCTCGAATTTTTTCTTTTGCTTGTATTTATACATGCGGAAGTGTTTCGTTTCTAAAAAAAGTAACAACCAGCGGTCACAGGAGCGGAGCGTATGTAAAAGTAACAGATTTCTTCCCTCTTTTTAAGTGTTACTTTTCGCTTTCGGTTGATGAAGGTAAATATTTCTAAGATTAGATAATTTGTTATTTGAAAAATGACGCTTCTGATTTTATAATTTACAGCTAAGCTCTCTCTTGTTTTGTTAAGTTTTTTGCACTGATATACCTAAATAATTCAGAAAGTATGAATTGTGTAAAAGTTAGTTTGTTAATAAACTATCTAATGTTTTAGTATGTTAAACAAATAAAGTTTTTATATTTCACTTTGAATATTACAATAATAAGACTATTTTTGCACCACCAAAAAATAGAGTGGTGTTTTTACTCCATTTGCATTTCGATTGAAATTTGTAACAATAACTAAATAAACTCGTTAAGATGAATGTATCTCTAACAAATGTAGATAGTGTAAACGCTATATTACAAATAAATGTAACGAAAGAGGATTATCAAGAAAAGCTTGATAACGCACTTAAGACATTCCGAAAAAAAGCTAATATACCGGGATTCCGTCCGGGAACTGTACCTATGGGTATGGTGAAAAAAATGTATGGTAAATCGATTTTGGCAGAAGAAGTAAACAAGCTTGTTGGCGAAAATCTATATAAATATATACAAGACAACAAACTAAATGTATTGGGTGAGCCTCTTCCGAACGAAGAAAAGCAACAACCAATAGATTTCTCACTCGAAGGTGACTATGAATTTTATTTCGACGTGGCTCTTGCTCCGGAAATAAAATTATCACTGACAAAAAAAGATAAAGTAAAATATTATGCTATTGAGGTAGACGAAGAGCTTGTTGATAAACAAATCGCTTCGTACAAAGCTAACTATGGCAAATATGAAAAAATAGAAGAAGGTGCAAAAGAAACAGACCTTATCAGAGGTACAATCTCTGAATTGGAAGATGGTAAGGTAAAAGAAGGTGGCATCTTTGTAGAAGCCGGTATTGTAATGCCTTCGTATATGAAAGACGAAGCAGAGCAAGCTAAATTTGTAGGTGCAAAAGCCGGAGATGTGATTGTATTCAATCCGGGTAAAGCTTACAATGGCAACGAAACAGAAATCGCATCTATGCTTCATATCGAAAAGGATGCGGTAGAAACAATAGCTGCTGAGTTCCAGTTTGCTATCACAGAGATCACTCGTTATCAGGAAGCAGAGCTTGACCAAGATCTATTCGATAAGGTTTTTGGTGCAGGCAATGTAACTACCGAAGCTGACTTCAAAGCAAAAGTAAAAGAAACTATAGCAGAGCAGTTTGCGCCGGATAGTGACTACAAATTCCTGTTGGATGCGAAAGAACTTCTTGAAAAGAAAACAGGAGACTTGCAATTCCCTGATGCATTCCTCAAAAGATGGCTTATTGCTTCGGGCGAAGAAAGAACTGCTGAATCTGTAGAAGCAGATTATCCGAAAATCATAGCAGATCTTAAATTCCACCTGATAAAAGAGCAAATAGCAAAAGATAACGATATCAAGATCGAAAACGAAGATATGAAAATCATTGCTATGCAAGCGGCAAGAGCTCAGTTTGCTCAATATGGAATGATGAATCTTCCTGACGAAATGGTTGAGAACTATGCAAATGATATGTTGAAAAACAAAGACAATGCACGCAACCTGCTCGATCGCGCAATGGAAAATAAGATCATCGACGTATTGAAATCAAAACTTGGACTCGAAGAAACTGTAATCTCGCTTGACGAGTTCCGCAAGTTCTTTGAGAAAGAAGAAGCAGCTGAAGCAGAAACAGAAGCGTAAATGAAAAAAAGATAAAAATAACGGACAGGAAGGATAGTGTTTTCTTTCTGTCCGTTTGTCTTTAACATTATAAATAAGGAAAATACATACATTATTATTCCAGCTTTTCAATTTTTTATTTATAACTTTGTTTATAAGAAATGAGGCTGTGCTATTAGCCTCTTTTTTATGCCTGTACGAGTGGCATGATAATTGTTTATAGTAATAATGGTAAAACATTATTTAATAAAAAAAGAAAATGTTGTGAACAATGAATTTAGAAAGTATGCAACGAAGCATCTAGGCTTGAATGGGCTAGCTCTTGATAAATATATCGATATAACAAGCAGTTATATATCACCTACTATTATCGAAGAACGTCAGTTGAATGTTGCTCAGATGGATGTGTTCTCTCGTTTGATGATGGATCGTATTATCTTTTTGGGAACTCAGATCGACGACTATACAGCCAATGTAATACAGGCTCAATTGCTATATCTTGATTCTGCCGATTCGGGCAAAGATATATCTATTTATATAAATTCTCCCGGAGGATCGGTATATGCAGGTTATGGAGTTTATGACACTATGCAGTTTATCAACAGCGATGTGTCTACAATCTGTACAGGTATTGCAGCATCTATGGCAGCCGTATTGCTTGTTGCCGGAGAGAAAGGGAAACGCTTTGCATTGAAGCATTCACGCGTTATGATTCACCAACCGCTGGGAGGTGCTCAGGGACAAGCTTCAGATATCGAAATCACAGCTCGTGAGATTGGTAAGGTAAAAAAAGAACTTTATACTATTATTTCAGACCACTCGGGACAACCATTTGACAGAGTGGCACTAGACTCAGACCGTGACTACTGGATGACTTCGGCTGAGGCTAAAGACTATGGAATGGTGGATGATGTTTTGATGAAAAATAAACAATAATTCAAAAATCAGATTCATTTACTCATAAAAGATAAATGGCAAAAAAAGATACTAACGGCTATTGCAGTTTCTGTGGCAGAAGCGATAAGGATGTAAATATGCTTATCTCCGGTATGTCGGCTGACATCTGCGATAGCTGTGCTGAACAAGCATATCAGATTGTAAAAGAAAGCGTAGAGGCAAAGAAAACATCTTTGGGTATAGATAAAACACAATTGCCCGACCCAAAGACGATAAAAGAGTATCTTGACGGATATATTATCGGTCAGGAGAATGCCAAGCGCTATCTGTCTGTGGCTGTTTATAACCACTACAAACGTATACTACAAGGGAAGGAAGATGATATAGAAATAGAAAAGTCGAATATCATTATGGTTGGCCCTACAGGTACAGGAAAAACATTGTTGGCACGTACCATCGCCAAACTACTGCATGTCCCTTTCGCAATCGTAGACGCAACCGTGCTTACCGAAGCCGGATACGTAGGCGAAGATATAGAAAGCATTCTTACCCGGCTGTTGCAAGCCTCCGACTATGATGTGGCAGCAGCAGAAAGAGGAATTGTTTTTATCGATGAAATTGACAAAATAGCCCGTAAGAGCGACAATCCATCAATCACCCGTGATGTTAGCGGTGAGGGGGTACAGCAGGGCTTACTTAAATTGCTGGAAGGGTCGATTGTAAACGTTCCGCCTCAAGGAGGACGTAAACATCCTGACCAGAAGATGATTGCCGTAGATACCAAAAACATATTATTTGTGTGTGGTGGAGCTTTCGACGGTATCGAAAGGAAGATAGCGCAACGGTTGAATACAATGGTTGTGGGTTATGCTTCATCTAAAAACAACGCGCAGGTAGACCGTAACAATCTGCTGCAATATGTAGCACCTCAGGATTTGAAGTCTTTCGGACTGATCCCTGAGATTATAGGACGTCTGCCTATTTTGACATATCTTGACGCTCTGGATAGGAGTGCTCTTCGCCGGATACTTACCGAGCCGAAAAACTCTATCATTAAGCAGTATGTCAAATTGTTCAAAATGGATGGCGTTGATCTTACCTTCGAAGATGATGTATATGAGTACATTGTAGACAAGGCAGTGGAATATAAATTGGGAGCAAGAGGATTGAGATCCATAGTCGAAACCATCATGATGGATGCTATGTTTAATATCCCTTCCACAAAGCAGGCTCAACTGCATGTTACTAAAGAGTACGCCGTAGAGCAATTGGAGAACTCACAAGTCGTAAAACTAAGAAATTCATTATAAAGTTTGTTTTTTTGACAAAAAATAGCCTATTTTATATTGGAGAATTAAATTTAGGGGTTTATCTTCGTAATAATTAATAGCCTATTTATATGCCGGATATAGAGGATATATTGACGTGTTCATTGAAAAAGCATTTTGGCTTTGACAATTTTAAAGGTAACCAGAAGGCAATAATTCAAAACTTGCTGGATGGAAGAGATACCTTTGTGTTGATGCCTACGGGTGGCGGAAAGTCCCTCTGCTATCAGCTACCGGCACTCTTGATGGAGGGAACAGCAGTAATTATTTCTCCCCTGATAGCCCTGATGAAAAATCAGGTGGATGCCATGCGAAATTTTAGTGAAGAGGACGGCGTAGCGCACTTCATGAATTCGTCACTAAACAAAGCTGCGATAGAACAAGTAAAAGGTGATATACTTTCGGGAAAGACAAAACTATTATATGTAGCACCCGAATCTCTTACAAAAGAAGAGAATATAGACTTTCTGCGTCAGATAAAAATATCGTTTTATGCTATCGATGAGGCACATTGTATTTCGGAGTGGGGGCACGACTTCCGTCCTGAATACAGACGTATACGTCCCATTGTAAACGAAATAGGCAAGCATCCTATCATTGCACTTACTGCTACGGCAACACCAAAAGTGCAAATGGATATACAGAAGAACCTTGGAATGGTGGAAGCAGATGTGTTTAAATCATCATTCAACAGGGAAAACCTCTATTACGAAGTTCGTTCAAAAACGGATAAAGTAGATAAGGATATAATAAAATACATTAAATCGCAAGGCACAAAGTCTGGAATTATATATTGTTTGAGTAGAAAGAAGGTAGAAGAGTTTGCCGAAATATTACAAACAAATAATATCAATGCATTGCCGTACCATGCCGGACTAGACCCAAGTACACGCTCTGCCAATCAGGATGCTTTTCTGATGGAAAAAGTGAATGTAATTGTAGCTACCATTGCATTTGGTATGGGAATTGATAAGCCCGATGTGCGCTATGTGATTCACTACGATATGCCAAAGAGCCTTGAAGGATACTACCAGGAAACCGGTAGAGCCGGACGCGATGGTGGTGAAGGAAAATGTATAGCGTTTTATTCATTCAAAGACTTACAGAAACTGGAGAAATTTATGCAGGGTAAGCCCGTTGCTGAACAGGAAATAGGAAAACAGCTACTCCTTGAGACCGCAGCATACGCCGAAACTGCATTATGCCGGAAGAAAGTACTTCTTCATTATTTTGGAGAAGAATATAAAGAGAAAAATTGTGGGAACTGTGACAATTGTGTAAATCCTAAAAAACAAGTGGAAGCTAAAGATTTATTATTGACGGCTATTGAAGCTGTAATTGCATTAAAAGAAAAGTTTAAAACTGATTACGTTATCAATATCTTGAGAGGTAAAGAAACCTCCGAGATAGAAACGTACGGGCATCAGGATTTAGATGTATTTGGATCAGGTGATGATACCGATGATGAAACATGGAACGCCGTTATACGTCAGGCATTAATAGCCGGGTATTTTGATAAGGATATCGAAAATTACGGCTTACTGAGAGTAACCAAAAAAGGAAAAGATTTCTTGAAAAAACCGGCATCGTTCAAGATTACCACAGCAGACGAAGAAGACTTGTCTGATGATGAGAATATCGATGATGTAGTGGTGAAAGGCGGCGGAGGAGGATCGGCAGTAGATCCGGTTTTGTTTTCTATCATGAAAGATCTTCGCAAGAAGATGGCAAAACACAACAATGTTCCCCCATACGTGATATTTCAAGACCCCTCTCTGGAGGCTATGGCTACAATCTACCCGATAACAATGGAGGAATTGCAAAATATTCCGGGGGTAGGAGCAGGAAAAGCAAAGAGATATGGGACAGAGTTTCTTGAAATAATAAAGAAGCACGTTGAAGAAAACGAAATAGAACGACCTGAAGATTTACGTGTAAAAACAGTAGCAAACAAATCGAAACTAAAAGTAGCCATCGTACAGGCTATCGACCGCAAAGTAGCATTAGACGACTTGGCCGAATCGAAAGGAATTGATTTTGCTGAATTGCTGAGCGAAGTAGAAGCTATCGTATTTTCAGGAACAAAAATAAATATAGATTATTTCCTCAGAGAGGTTATTGATGAAGACCATCTCGACGATATATTTGAATATTTTCAAGAAGCAGAATCGGACGATCTGGAAGCTGCGATCAATGAACTTGGCGAATATTCTGAAGACGAAATACGCCTTGTCAGGATCAAGTTTATCTCCGATATGGCTAACTAAAGAATGAAGAGAAAAGCAATTTTTCCGGGGACATTCGATCCCTTTACAATAGGACATTATTCATTAGTGAAACGATCTCTCGAATTGGTAGATGAGATCGTTATTGCTATTGGAGTGAATGATACCAAGAAAACTTACTTTCCGCTCGACAAGCGCATCGATATGATCCGTTCTTTGTATAAAGGCGACAGCCGCATAGTGGTAGGTACTTATGATAGCCTTACTGTGGACTATGCCAAAGAAACAGGATCAAATTTTATAATACGTGGAATCCGTTCTGTAAATGATTTCGAATACGAAAAAACGATTGCCGATATGAACAGAAATATATCGGGAATAGAGACAATCGTACTCTTTACCGAACCGGAACTAACACATATCAGTTCTACTATTGTACGCGAACTGTTGCGATTCGGACACGATGTCAGTCAGTTTATACCCAAAGGTATGAGTCTGGACTGAATAATGATTAATTAAAAATCAGATGTAATCAGCGTTACCTGCGATTACCCAAAATGTAATTCTAGTATGAAAAGAGTTCTAATGTCGGTTCTCGGTTTTTTTGTCATTGTTTTGGCCGCCTCTGCTCAGTTTAAGATGAGCGAAGGATCTAAGAAAGTAGCTACAACAATTGCCGTTATTGAGAATATGTATGTAGATAAGGTAGACGACGGCAAATTGGCCGAAGATGCAGTGAAAGCTTTGTTAGAAAAACTCGACCCTCACTCTACATATATCAGTGCCGATGAGGTAAAAGATATGAACGAGCCGCTGGAAGGTAATTTCGATGGTATAGGTATATCTTTCAATATGCTTACGGATACACTTTATGTTATCGAAGCGCTTCCGGGAGGGCCATCCGAGAAGGTAGGTCTTAGGGCAGGAGACAAGATATTGTATGTAGACGATACGCTTATTGCCGGAGTTAAAATGTCTACCAAAGATGTTATGTCACGTCTTAAAGGCCCGAAAGGAACATCTGTAAACTTGAAAGTACAACGCAAGGGAATAGCTGATTTACTAAGCTTTAAGATTATTCGCGACAAAATTCCGATCTATAGTATCGATGCCACTTACATGGTGGATAAGACTACAGGCTATATACGCATCATAAGATTTGGAGCAACCACTACCGAAGAATTCAGAAAAGCGCTTCAGAAGCTTAAAGAAAAGGGTATGGAGAATCTTATTCTCGACCTGGAATATAATGGTGGAGGATACATGGCTCCGGCTACTGAAATAGCTGATGATTTTCTGGATGCAGGCAAGTTGGTTGTATATACCGAAGGCTTACGTCAGCCGAGAAGAGATGAAGTTTCCACAGCTAAAGGCGCATTCGAGAAAGGACGTCTTGTCGTACTTATCAATGAAGGTTCTGCTTCGGCTAGTGAAATCTTGTCAGGAGCCGTGCAGGATTGGGATAGAGGTGTTATTGTCGGTCGTCGCAGTTTCGGGAAAGGGCTTGTTCAACGACAAATACCGCTTCCTGACGAATCGATGATAAGGCTCACTGTTGCCCGTTATTATACTCCTACTGGACGCTCTATACAAAAACCGTATACAAAGGGAGATATTATGTCATACAACCTGGATGTAATAGAACGCTATAATAAAGGCGAGATGATGCATGCTGATAGTATACATTTTCCTGATTCATTGAAATATACAA
The DNA here is from genome assembly GCF_002483985.1 of Dysgonomonas sp. UBA7630. Classification (NCBI taxonomy): domain Bacteria; kingdom Pseudomonadati; phylum Bacteroidota; class Bacteroidia; order Bacteroidales; family Dysgonomonadaceae; genus Dysgonomonas; species Dysgonomonas sp. UBA7630. Next base: position 104,677 of record NZ_DLIY01000004.1, on the reverse strand, counting down.
CTTTGTTGAATCACCGTACGGTATATGGCGGAGGAGGTATCATGCCCGACTATTTTGTGCCTGCCGATACTACATTTGCATCAGAATATTACCGAAAAATCTGGAACAAAGGCATAACGCTGCGCATAGCTTATAATGAGGTAGATAATCACAGAACGGAGATTTTGCAAAAATATCCTACAGCAACGGACTTCTATAAGCAATATCAAGTTTCGGACGAGATTATGAATAAACTAATCGCAGCCGGAAAAGATGAAAAAGTGGACTTTGATGAGGATGGATATGAGAAGTCGAAAGAAACACTCAAGCGTCAGATAAAAGCATATATAGCACGTGATGTATATGATACGGAGACGATGGTGAGGGTATTCAACGAAGATAGCGAAACTTTTAAGAAAGCATACGAGATTATACGGAATGAGAAAATGTATAACGGATTGCTCAAAGGTAAATAAGAAATAAAATAAAAAAGAGCTGTATTCAAAATGCAGCTCTTTTGATTAATAGGAATAGAAGAATATATACAGCCTTATGATAACGATTAATATTGAAGAACGTCATTTGATAGAAGAGATAATTTCGAAAAACACCATATGCTATGTCGGTATGATAGATAAGGGAGGTTTCCCGTATGTTATACCTATGAATTTCGGTTATCAAGATGATGTTATCTACCTACATTCGGCACAGGAGGGCAAGAGTATCGAATCCCTTCATATAAACCCGAATGTATGTATCACTTTCTGTGGTGAGTCGTCATTAACTTATCAGAATGAAGAGGTAGCATGTAGTTATCGTATGAAAGGAAGTAGTGTTATTTGCAGGGGCAAGGTCGTATTCGAAGAAGATTACGATAATAAAGTGAAGGCTTTGGACATAATGATGAAGAAATACACAACAAGGGCATTCACTTATTCTAAGCCGGCTGTAAATAACGTAAAGATTTGGAAAGTAGAGATCGATTCTATTTCATCAAAAGTATTTGGTGTTCCTCACCCAAATTCACGAAACTACAAAGATCAGCTCGAATTTTAGATAAGATGATTCGTTGCCAGATATTTCCACAATGGGGCGGCGTGCATAGATTGCCTGATCTCATCTTTTTTCAATAGTTCTATCAACTCGTCGATAGATAGCAGATGAACAGAAATATCTTCGGTATCTTCTAAATGCTGTTCCGATATCTTTTCCACATCGGTAGCCAGAAAACAGTAAGTAGTGTTGGTGTGTGTACCCGGATTTGCCGAAGTGGTCATTAATAGCTCCCATTTCCCGTTTCCGTAGCCGGTTTCTTCGAGGAGTTCCCTTCTTGCAGAAACTTCTGCGCTAGGGTCTTCTTCTTCGCATACTCCTGCACATAGCTCTAGCGAAGTGCATTGCAGTCCGTGCCTGTATTGACGTACCATCACAAACCGTTTGTCTTTGGTTATTGCTATGGTGCATACCCAGTCGGGATATTCGTATACATAATAATTTTGAATTTGGTTTCCGTTCGGTAGTTCTACATGATCTTTCCGTACGGTAAACCAAGGCTCTTGCGAAAGATATTCACTATTTAATACCTTCCACTTTTTATTATCTGTATCACTCATTTTTTTGCTGTTAATACGTTGTTGGAATTTTTATTTCTCTAGAACCACTACGTTCATCAAGATGTTTTTAAGAGGCTTGTCTTTTTCGTTGGTTCTTGCTCTTTGTATTTTATCCACAACGTCCATTCCTTCTATTACCTCGCCGAAAACGGTGTATTCATTGTCCAGAAAAGGAGTGCCACCCCTTGTTTTGTAGTATTCCCGCTGCTCGTCTGTATATGATACCTCAGCCTTTCGGGCTTTGGCTTGCTCATCCGCTTGTTTCAGCCAATCAGCACGCATTGCAGATGCAGATATACTATCGCCGCTCTTTAGTAATGCTTTCAGATCATCAAGATGTGCCGATTGTATTTCCTTATATATCTTTTGCTTAAAACGTTCGAAACGTTGTTTTTCTATCTCTGATAATTTATCGTCGAAGCATAATTCACCTGTCACTATATAGAACTGAGATGCATCAGAGGCTTTTGTCGGATTTTCGGCATCGCCCCATCGTGCGGCTGCCAGTACTCCTCGTTTGTGGTATAGCTGAGGAAACTTTATTTCGGCAGGGATTGTGTCACCCAGCGTTTTTTCTTCTTTCAATGCTGCAGAATCTGCAATATTCCTTGTTTGAGGATCTCCACCCTGTATCATAAAATCATTGATAACTCGGTGAAACGTAAGGTTTTTATAAAATCCTTCTTCTGCTAGTTTCAGAAAATTATCTCTATGTCCCGGAGTTTCATTATAGAGCTTAACTTTTATATTGCCATAGCTTGTTTGTATAACGACTATGGGTTCTTTTGGTTTATTATTACACATAGTGAATAAAAAGATTAGACAGGCGATACATATATTTCTCATATCATTTTTCTGTATGAAGTCAGACAAAGATAATGTTTTTTGAGCTCTTATTTTGAAATAATAGAAGCTTCGAATCGATATTTCAGAATCTTTTTATACTAAGGTTCTAAGTAATGAATAATAATTGCTTTCGTATTCGCTCTTATTCAATTTTTTACCACAGAGTAAAANNAAAAGAGTACCACAGAGTTTCTTACATTCAAAAATTATCAAAATATTCTTGTATGGTTATCATTGGTTTTATTGTATCAAAGCCAAATTTTGCAGCTTGTATCTTCATCTCTTTTTCGGTATTGAATTCCTCTAATTGTCTTGTGTTTAGATTAAAAATATAGAATCTGAGAGCGTTCAGGGAAGAAGAGGATTCCGTTTTTGCTAACAGAATATTTCTGTCAAAGGAGAAGTACGTAATATCATGAAGAATAGGCTCGTTTTCATTGTGATCTGCAGCTATGTACTTTATCCCTTTTTCGTCTTGTAAAGTCCCTTTCTCGAGAACATCAATAGCAGTTATCGAATACGGATATATCAGGGGCATACGGAAATAATCGCGAAGTCCCGCGTAAGAGAAATAACTATTCGGTATTATGCTGTCGGTTGGTTGCATCAATTTCAGGCTGTCCATAAAAGGAGTTTCTGTATTTCTTGAAGATAAACTGTTGGTGAATATATCAATCCCTTCTTCAATTTTATTAGGAACAACTACCCTAATTGTTTCCACAACTTTTACTATTACTATAACAGTACAGATTATAGTTAACATAGAGAATAAAAAAGTTAATCCGCAGCCTATGTTCCGATCCTTGTTATGTTTCCATTTGATAATAGTCCATAATATGATTACGAACGTAATGAATCCAAGTAATAGTGCGAGGACAAATAAGAGCCAGCTGTGAGTGATCATAATAAATTTATTTAGATGTGTAAAAATAACTAAATGCTCTTATATCAGAACTTTTAAATTATAATAAAAATCAATTCGTAAAGTTTGACTTTTATAATTTCACAAATTATACTAGATTTGCACTAATATAAAAGCAGAAATGGTAAAATATAACAGAATCCTCCTAAAACTGAGCGGTGAATCCCTCATGGGAGAACAGCAATATGGCATAGATGTAAACCGATTGAATGAATATGCCACGCAAATAAAGGCTGTAGCCGATATGGGTGTACAGATAAGTATTGTTATTGGAGGAGGAAATATTTTTCGAGGTCTGAGCGGAGCTTCCGAAGGGTTCGACAGGGTAAAAGGAGACCAGATGGGTATGTTGGCCACTGTGATAAACAGTTTGGCTCTTAGTTCGGCTCTTACTGCAATAGGTCAGAAGTCGAGAGTACTTACAGCTATCAGGATGGAACCTATAGGAGAAATCTACAGCAAATGGAAAGCAATAGAGGCTATGGAAAATAGTGAAGTTGTTATCCTTTCTTGCGGAACAGGCAATCCATTTTTTACAACAGATACCGGCTCTTCGCTGAGGGGAATAGAAATAGAAGCCGACGTGATGCTAAAAGGTACACGTGTAGACGGAGTTTATACTGCCGATCCCGAAAAAGACCCTACAGCCGTTAAGTTTGATTCCATCTCTTACGATGAGGTTTACAAGCGGGGACTGAAAGTTATGGATATGACGGCAACAGTGATGTGTAAGGAGAATAATTTGCCTATCGTTGTCTTCGATATGGATACTCCGGGCAATTTAGAGAAGCTAATTAAAGGTGAAAAAATAGGTACATATGTACATGCATAACAGAGGGAAAGTAGTAGTTGAAGATCAGTTGTATAATCAGGCTGTATATTTGATTAGAAAAAGAGAAAATCCCGAAAAGGTGAAGATCTTTCTAATCGAACGAGGGCTTAACGAAGAAGATGCTTATATCTTACTCGACCAGATTATACATCAGGTAGATAAAGAAAATATGAAAACAGCACGAAGAAATATCTTTATGGGCTGTTTGGTTTGTGCTGTAGGTGCGTTTATTACCATTACTGCACATACCTTGCTTACTTCTTTACTAATTTTGGCAGGGATAGGGCAACTTATTATTGGTCTTACCCAATTGCCGAGTAGAGTGTAAGTAGATTTATTTAATCTTAAAATATTGAAAACAAAAAATATATATTTATGGCAGCAGACCTAAAACAAATCGAACAAAAGGCGGATGCTAAGATGTCGGCCTCTGTAGAGTTTCTGGACGAGACGTTATCTCGTATTCGTGCCGGAAAAGCCAATCCGCATATTCTTGATGGTATAAAACTTGAGTATTACGGATCAATTACCCCGCTAAGTGGTGTGGCGGCTATCAATACACCTGACGCTAGAACTATCATCGTTCAACCTTGGGAAAAACAAATGCTGAAAGAGGTAGAAAAAGCCATTCTGAACTCTGATGTGGGTATCACACCCGATAATAACGGTGAAGTGATACGTCTTTCTATCCCTCCGTTGACAGAAGAACGTCGTAAGCTCTTGGTAAAACAAGCCAAACAAGAAGCTGAGGATGCTAAGGTAAGTGTGCGTAATGCTCGTCGTGATGCAATTGATACGATCAAAAAATCAGTGAAAGAAGGCTTGGCGGAAGACGTAGCCAAAGATGGTGAAAACGAAATGCAAAAGCTTCATGATAAGTATATCAAAAAGATAGACGACCTGTTTGCTCTTAAAGAAAAAGAGATTTTAACTGTATAACGAAATATACCGAAAATAGAATATGCCAATATGCTGATCGCTTTACAGTATCGGCACATTGGCACATTTGCATTTTAAAGGATTGATTGATGAATGGTCTTGTAATAAAAAATACGGGTAGTTGGTATTTGGTTCGTACCGATGACGGCAGCGACGTTGAATGTAAGGTAAAAGGAAACTTTCGTCTTAAAGATATACGTAGCACCAATCCCATTGCTGTAGGAGACAGAGTAACCATTGTACCAAACAATGAAGGCACTGCTCTGATAACGCAGATCGAAGACCGTAAGAATTATATTATACGCCGTTCGTCTAATTTATCGAAACAATCGCACATTTTGGCCGCTAATATCGATCTGTGTTTTTTGATTGTAACGATCAATCATCCGGTAACCTCTACTATTTTTATTGACCGCTTTTTGGCTGCAGCCGAAGCGTATCGTGTGCCGGTAAATCTTATTTTCAACAAGACGGATCTATACGCAGAAGAGGAGATAGAATACATGGATGCTCTTATTAGCCTTTATGATTATATTGGTTACCCAAGCATTAAGATATCGGCTTTACATAATACAGGATTAGAAATTTTACAAGAGAGAATAAAGAACAAAACTACCTTGTTTTCGGGTCACTCAGGCGTCGGAAAGTCTACTCTTATCAATGCGCTTGTACCTGATGTTCATCTAAAGACGGGTGCAATATCCGGTTATCATGGCAAAGGAATGCATACAACCACTTTTTCGGAAATGATAGAATTGCCACAGGGGGGATTTATTATAGATACTCCCGGTATCAAAGGCTTTGGTACTGTGGATATGGAGAAGAATGAAATATTTCACTTCTTTCCCGAGATCTTTAAGGCGTCTAAAGACTGTCGTTACAATAACTGCATTCATATAAATGAACCCGGATGTGCAGTGCGTGATGCTGTAGAAAATCACTATATAAGCGAGAGCCGCTACAAGTCATACATGAGTATGATGCAAGAGGATATTGAAGAAAAATATAGGAAATAGATATGAGGTGGAGATTTGATCGATCGTCATTCTTGATATTTATTATTATCTTTTTCATAGAAGTCCTCATCGCTAAATTTGTAGATGATGCTTTTATCCGTCCTTATGGAGGTGATATCTTAGTTGTTATATTGATCTATTATTTTGTAAAGTCATTTGTCCGGATAAAGCCTTTGTATTTAGCTTTGGGTGTGCTCTTTTTCGCCTATATGGTAGAGGTCGGTCAATACTTCAAGATGGTAGAAGTACTGGGCCTTCAAGATTATAAAGTAATGAGGATTGTTTTAGGGACATCATTTTCCTGGGGCGATATTTTATGCTATACTGTTGGGGCTATTATTTGTTATCTTATCGATAGAAAAGAAAAATAGATATTCGATATTAACACAAATGACATCTTTACAATCATTCATACAAGAGCTTTTTCAAGAAAATATCAGATAGTGGAGGTAAGTCCTTCGAATTATTTGATAAAAAAAGAGCTTGAGTTTAAATTTGTTATAACTTTGAAAAAAATGTATATTATTTGCGTATGGATGTAGCAGCGCAAGCAACAGATCATCTTATCCTTCTTTTCCAGATACTTTATGTGGTTACGGCTTTGGGTACGATGGTTGTGATTATCTCGGAGAATAGGAACCCCTTGAAAACGATTTCTTGGGTGCTTATTCTGTTGTTGCTTCCTTTGGTCGGTCTTATCATATACTATTTCTTTGGCGAAGATAATCGCAAGCAGCGTCTGATATCCCATAAGATGTACAAGAAACTCAATCGCCGGTCTATTGGTAGGCGAGAGTTGTTGGAAACGTTGAATCCACCAGTCGAGTATAAAGGGTTGGTGAATTTGTTAAATCGTTTGAAGGGCACTCCCTTATATGGAGGTAGTAGTGTCACTTTCTATTCTTCAGGACCCGATAAGTTTGAGGCTTTGTTCGAGGAGCTTGAGAAAGCGGAAAAGCATATACATATTCAATACTATATCTTCTTAGATGATGAGATAGGGTGCAAAACCCGAGATATATTGCTTCGTAAAGCAGCGGACGGTGTTGAGGTGCGTCTTATTTATGATGATGTTGGCTCTTGGAAAGCAAAACGTAGCTTCTTCAAAGATATGCAAGCCGGAGGCGTTGAAGTTCAACCATTCTTGAAGGTGGCATTCAAATTCCTGACAAGCAGAGTGAATTATCGGAATCACAGAAAAATTGTAGTCATTGATGGCAAAGTTGGTTTTGTTGGTGGAATGAATGTTGCAGATCGATATATCAACGGTGTAGGAACTGGAATTTGGCGTGACAGCCATGTTAAAATAGAAGGCAAGGCTGTGGCAGGATTACAGACATCTTTTCTTATCGACTGGTATTCGTCTCGTAAAGAATTTCTAGCATCAGATGCTTATTATCCGATACTCGACACAGAGGGAGATAATATGATTCAGCTGGTTACAAGTGGACCGGTAGGACAATTTAAAGATATACACTTAGGTATTCTGCAAGCTATTTCCAATGCCAAAGAAAGTGTTTATATACAGACCCCTTATTTTATTCCTACCGACTCATTGATGCAGGTTATACAAATGGCGGCAATGCGAGGTGTGGATGTACGCTTGATGTTGCCTCGCCATTCAGATACCACATTTGTGCATATTGCATCTATGTCTTTTCTGAAAGAAGTTTTGGATGCCAAAGTAAGTGTCTATTTTTTCGAAGCCGGATTTCTTCACTCCAAGCTAATGACGGTAGACAACTCTCTTACTATAACAGGTTCGGCCAATATGGATATGCGTAGTTTCGAACATAATTTCGAAATTGATGCTTTTATATATAGCGAAGAGACTTGCCGCAAAGCCCAGGAGATATTCTTGAAAGATATGGAGAGCTCAACACAGTTGCTTGTGGAAGAATGGGATCAAAGGTCACGGATTGAAAAATTTAAAGAGTCTGTCATGCGCTTGTTCTCTCCATTATTATAATAGTAAAGTTGATACAAGATCCAAATTTTATATAACTATATTATACTCAAGAGTATTGTTGAAATACCTGCCGATCTGAAGGATTGGAGTGTATGATAAATAAAATAGTTAAAAAAATGCTTTTTGCAAATTTCAGGATTAGAGACTTATACGTCAAAAAATGAGAGAAAATCAATATGTAATCTCTAATTTAAGGTCTTTTTTATTTGTTTTAGTTAAAAAAAATATATCTTTGTTGCTTGAACTGATTATTCGTATTCGTTAAAAGATACAATAATTGGGAAAGGTTAAGTATAAAATTGATCATTAACATAAATCTTAATAAAGATTTTTTTATTAAGTAAACTATATGGGTAAAGTAGCACTCATCACAGGCGTTACAGGACAAGATGGAGCTTATTTGTCAGAATACTTGATAAAAAAGGGCTATACAGTACATGGACTTAAAAGAAGATCTTCCATGTTTAACACAGATCGTATAGACCATTTATATCAAGATCCTCATCTTGAAGATAGAAATATGATTCTTCATTATGGTGATATGACAGATAGTATGAATCTGACACGACTAATTGGCGATGTACAGCCCGATGAAATATATAATCTTGCGGCAATGAGCCATGTTAAGGTTAGTTTTGATATCCCTGAATATACAGCAAATGCAGACGGAATAGGTACTCTTCGTATATTAGAGGCTGTTCGTCTTCTTAATTTGGTAAATAAAACAAGGATATATCAGGCTTCAACATCCGAGCTTTATGGTTTAGTGCAAGAGATACCTCAAAAAGAAACAACACCATTTTATCCGAGAAGTCCATACGCTGTCGCTAAAATGTATGCATATTGGATTACGGTTAATTATAGGGAGGCTTATGGTATGCATGCCAGCAATGGCATCTTGTTCAATCATGAATCACCATTGAGGGGGGAAACGTTTGTTACAAGAAAGGTGACACGTGCAGTTGCACGTATAGTGCTAGGACTTCAAGATAAGGTTTATATGGGAAATCTTTCCAGTAAACGAGATTGGGGACATGCCAAAGATTATATTAAGGCTATGTATCTTATTCTTCAACAAGATACTGCTGATGATTATGTTATCTCTACAGGCGTCACAACTACTATTCGTGACTTTATCAAAATGTCATTTATAGAGGTCGGGGTAGATGTTGAATTTAGAGGTGAAGATGAAAAGGAAGAAGGCTATATTGTAGGTGTTGATGAGAATAAATTCTCTAAAATAGTTGGAGCCGAATATCTCGAAGGCTTCATTAAGAGAATAGGGCAATCTGTTGTAGGTGTAGATCCTGCATACTTTCGTCCGACCGAAGTTGATATTCTCATTGGTGACAATACAAAGGCCAGGACTAAATTAGGCTGGGAGCCTACATACGATCTTAAAGCTTTATGTCAGGATATGGTTGTTCATGATGTTGAGCTGATGAAGAAAGAAGAGTACCTCAAAAATGGAGGATATAGAATTTTGAATTACTTTGAATAAAAGTAAGAAAATATAGATGATAGAAAAGAATGCTAAAATATATGTAGCCGGCCATAGAGGCTTGGTTGGTTCTGCAATTCTTAAAAGTCTTGTAAGCAAAGGATACACAAATTTTGTCTTAAGAACGCATCAAGAATTAGATCTTACAGATCAAAAAGCTGTATCCGAATTTTTTACAAAGGAAAAGCCTGAATATGTTTTTTTAGCGGCGGCTAAAGTAGGAGGTATTATTGCCAATAATACATATCGCGGGCAATTCATTTATGAAAATTTGATGATCCAGAACAATGTAATTCATCAATCATATCTGAATAATGTTAAAAAATTAGTGTTTTTAGGTAGTTCTTGTATTTATCCCAAAGAAGCACCTCAGCCAATGACGGAAGATACACTGTTGACAGGCCCTTTGGAATACACAAATGAACCGTATGCAATAGCTAAAATAGCCGGTTTGAAGATGTGTGAGAGCTATAATATACAGTATGGAACGAATTTTATAGCGGTAATGCCAACAAACCTATATGGTTTGAATGATAATTTTAATCTTGAAACATCTCATGTATTGCCAGCAATTCTAAGAAAAGTACATTTGGGGAAATGCTTAGAAAATAATGCTTGGGATATTATAGAGCTGGACTTGAATGTTAGGCCGATAGAGGGAATATCTGGAACCTCATCTAAAACAGAAATACTAGAAATACTAGCTAAGTATGGTATAAGAAAAGTTGGAGATGTTGTTCAGGTCGAACTTTGGGGGTCAGGAAAACCGATGAGAGAATTCCTGTGGAGTCAGGAAATGGGTGATGCCACTGTTTTTGTGATGGAGTCTGTAAACTTTTTTGACTTAGTTGATGTTATACATGGAAGGGAGATAAAGAACACACACATTAATATTGGAACCGGTATTGAAATATCTATAAAAGATGTTGCAAACCTTGTAAAAGAAATAGTCGAATTCTCCGGAAGTTTGTGGTTTAATACAGATAAGCCAGATGGAACGATGAGAAAATTATCAGATGTATCAAAACTTAATTCTTTGGGCTGGCAACATCAAGTTGAAATAGAAGATGGCTTGAAGTTGATGTATGCTTGGTATACTGAGTATAATATATTAAATTAAAAAAAGAGTGTTTAATTATAATTTAAAAGATTGATTATGAAAAAAGTAAGTTTACTTTTAGTTTTAGTTTTTGCGGCTATGGCTATTTCTGCTCAAGATAGTGGATTTAGTACTAAAGTTGGTCGCAATGCAACTTTTGCGCGTAACGGTTTTTGGGATAACTGGTTCGTAGGAATTGGTGGTGGAGCAACAATGTATCTTAATGATAACGCAAATGATGCTAAATTCACTAACCGCCTTAACCTAGCTCCAACTGTTTTCGTAGGTAAATGGTATAATCCTTATTTCGGAGCACGTTTGAAATTTAATGGTGGTGGTTACCACACATTTCAAAATGATGCAAAGGTGATGAATCATCCTCATTATTTAGGTGCTAACGTTGACCTATTATTTAATGTTTCTAATTATTTAGGACATTATAACGAAAATCGCTTCTACAGCTTTATACCTTATGTTGGTATAGGATTTGTTCATGGATTTGACGAAGATTGGAAATCTATCAAGAACAACTCTGCTACATGGAATGCCGGTATTATCAACAATTTCCGTCTGTCTAACAGAGCTTCTCTATTCGTAGAAATAGCTGGAAACATGGTTCAAGAGTCTTTCGACCGTATGGGCGGTGGAGACTGGGAATGGGATGGCATGCTATCTGCATTCGTAGGATTTAACTTCAAAATTGGTAAAAGAAATGACTTCTCTGAAGCATTGTTGATGGATCAAGGTCTTCTTGATGATTTAAACGGTCAAATCAACAAACTGCGTCAAGAAAATGAAGCTTTGAAAAACAGAAAAGTTGAAGCTCCAAAATGTCCAGATTGTCCAAAATGTCCAGAAGTTAAACCAGCTGAGGTTAAAAACTTCGTTTCTAACGTAGTATTTTTCCGTCTTGGTAGTGCAGTTATTGACAAAAACCAAGAAGTTAGCATCTACAACACAGCTAAATATCTACAAGATAATCCTAGCAAAAATGTTAAGATTGTAGGTTATGCTGATAAGAAAACTGGTACAGCTTCTATCAACATGAAACTTTCTGAAAAACGTGCTAAGAATGTTGCTAATGCGTTGATCAACAAATACAACATCAACAGCAACCGCGTTAAAGTTGAATGGAAAGGTGACACAGAACAACCATATGCAGAAAATGCATGGAACCGTGTTGCTATCTTCTTTGCTGAATAATTTCGGCTAACGAAAATATAAGAATAGGAAAGAGTGGAGTATATCTCCACTCTTTTTTTGTTTCATATTGATACAATGCACAATAAAAGAAAGACTTTAGATAATGATATGCCTAAGATATACTGACTGATTGAACATTGTTATGTATTCTCTAATTCACGTAAGTATAAAGCATTTGTTAAAGTCAATCGGTGTGCTAAAATGTGTTATTAAAAGATAAAGCTGGAAGCTATCTAGTAGCTCCCAGCTTTATTCTATTTGGTATTAACTTATTCTTATTCCTATTTTATCAGATCTTCTTTAATACGAGTTTTCTCTTTATTGCTGAATTTATTTCTGAGAAAAAGGATTTGATTTCGTTGTAGCTCGATTTGTCATACCTCCCTGTAAAAATATCTATATTCTGTATATATGTAATTTTATGATCTTCCACCTTGCATTGTGTCTTTAGCTTCCCAAATGGAGTCTCTATCGAGATGTCCTTAGGTAATGACTCAATCGTATATGTTTCAGGAATATTGAATGTGATAGAATCGCAATCAGAATATCCATTTTCTATTACGATGTCCTGTTTCCGTGTAGAAGATGTAAATATATTATAATTACCTTTTCTCAAAGGGCATACAGATGCAAATAATCGGGTGCCGGTTTTGTTCACAAAGTCTTCAGCTTCGAAATTCGCAGACAATGTACATGATGGTAACGACGATTTATGCTCAGATACTTCTATTTGAGAAATCTTTACTTTTGGCATATTCACATTCGTATTGATGTAGTTCATCTCTTTTTCTCTGTCTTTAGATGTCATCCAATAAAAAAACTTGTCGTACAAATGTAAATGTTCAGTAAACTGCATTTTTCCTTTTGCTGTACCGTTTTCGGATATATTTATGTCTAGCTTCGATACCTGATAATTTTGATCGTCTTTATATTGGGGTAAACGACACATTTTGCCCCCTTCATTCGTTATAATAAGGCTATTATGGCCTGCAATTTTATTATGTATATATCCAAAGGGGAGCGTCTGGCTTGTACATTCCAGCCAAATACTATCGTTTTTGAGTGGAACCAGTAGAATAGCATGGTCAAACTGATTAAAGTTAGGAAAATCAGGTAGTATATCCTTCTCTTTCATACTTACTATGCTGTAATTGGAAGGTATATCAACGGCTTTCAGCATGGCCATCATTAAATTGGTTAGGCCTTTACAGTCGCCAAACCCACTTTTACTTACAGATGTTGCATCGATAGGCTGATAGCCTCCTATACCCAATTGTATGCTGACATATCTTGTGTTATTCTGTAGATATTGATAAAGAATAGCTACCTTTTCTCTATCGTTTTTTGCATCTTTTGTGAGATCTTTTATTTTAATCACAAAATCGGCAGGAAGAATATCTTTTCCGGTTAACAAGCTTGATACCCATTTGCCGTGATTTTCCCAGTTAGACAAATTGCCACAGGTTGAATCGTAGCAGAAATCATTCGGCATTAACAATACTCTTGGTACTATTTCGCGGAATGGAGGGGCGTAAGGTTCCCTGTCGATAGCTTTCATGTTTTCGAGAGATAGCGAATATATATGCTTATTGCCTACAGTTTCATCTTTGATATTACAAGAATAATTAGTATGGTAGCGAAGATTCATTCCTGTTGGGAGTTCAATCTTATAGCTAGCTCGTTTTAGCGATAACAGACTTCCATTGATAGGTGCGAAAGCCGGATAGCATAAAACACCATTCTTCCATTTTTCCTGATAGGTATACTCTATAGTATAAGGGTATGTAGGGTTCTTATATTCATAGAACATAGAGTAATCGTCGGTACTCAAATGTTCAGATAAGGATGAGGATATCAAGTCTTTTTTTCCTATTTTCTTGACTACTGTCCCCGACATATTTTTTATTATACCCGAGAAATCTTTCAGCTCCCTGAATTTATCATAGGTTTCGTTGAAATAACCATACTCCTCTCCCTGTTCATTTAGGATAGTTATTACCTTATTCACTGACAGTGTTGCATTATTCAAATCAGTTTGACTAAATACTGCAGAATAATTATCTACGATGGCACATGCGTTCTCTCGCAAACTATCAACCTTTTGTATAACAAATTGCCCATAGGCTTGCGTTTGGGATAGAATAAATAAGAGAACACATGCAAATATATATCTGATATTCATATTGAGACAAGCATTTTAAATTGCAGAGGCCTTTTTCAGAACGATCTGCTCGCTGTTTTTAGCTACAATTTTAGCATAAAAGTCTTTTAATGACTCGTACTCTTCAGGCAAGAACGTTAATTTCTTTAATTGGAATTGATAATGCAATTTAATTGCATTTCCGGCCTGAGCCAGACGATATGTCAAAACGATATCGTTATCATTTAATACTAATTTTGCAGCCTGAGGCAACTCGTCTACTACATACCCTTCAGGTATTTCTATATCTACAACTTGGAGGTAATTTGTCAAATAATCGAATTCTACAGGATATTCTCTTTTCTCTCTTTGAAAAGGATTTTCGGCAATGTGTTTTTCTATCATCGGATTTATATATAAGAAATCATCTCCTAAGCTGGCGTCTGCAACCTGTGTATATTCCATCTTTATAGGAGCTGAAGTGTCATCGATAGCTGAAACTGAAAAACTGTCGATCTTACAATTTGTCCTCTTTGCTAATGATTCAATGAAGTCTTCCTTGTTCTTGTGGTTATAATAGGATACTTTCATATCATAGGCGGCATTACCTTTTCTGGTATCTGTTATGGTTCCTATATATTTGGAGTCATTGAATGTGAATTTTGCTGTTTTTAATGCAGAGCCATTCGAAACATTGCTAAGATTAACCCATCTGCCGCCACTCTCACTCATTATACGTGCCTGAGGAACCATACACTTTTCAGGCAGTAAGTTCCAGTCTCCATATTTAGCAGAAGCATCGGTATAGTACATAAGTGAATCTATCTTCAGTGCTGTAATTACATAATTAAATGCCGTTATACTAGGATGAGATATTGGCAATCTTCCGTTTGTTCTGGTACTGAGTATAACAGGGTATGCGTCAAATCCTCCTGCTTTTAGTGCATTTATGAGTAAAAAGTTTACATCAGCACTACTGCCTATTCCATTTTTGAGAGCATCTTTTAGGTTGCCCGGAACGATAGCTCTCTTGTCATTCCATTTCACCCGATATTTAACCATATCCTGTATTTCTTTTGCCCGTTTAAGGGTAGTCTCTCCTTTAGCTATTTCTTCTTTAAAGAGATCCGCCTTTTTCATGTTGCTTCCAAGAGAGCTCGAAAGGATATCCTTATCTATAGACTCCCATGAACTAGATTTATTTTCGGTCATGCTGTAGGGCATCTGTATGCTTTTTAGCTCAAAGGATACTTGTGTTATATAATCATTTATAGTCCACAGATATGCTTCTCTTTTCATTGCCGGAATATTGAAGCCTTCGCTTTTCAATGTTTCTGCATTACATCTTACGGTCGTTGCTTGTAAACGTCCGTAGTCGTCTTTATATCTTATGTGGAAAGATTCATTGTCCGGCTCTTTGCTAGACTTTAAGTTGGCATATCCCTGATAGTTGATGTTGTATCGGAAGTATTCCGGAATTTTAGCCTCAAAGTTCACATAAGCAATAGGGATAGACTCTTGGAATCGGAAGTCTCTTAAGTTATAATAGTAGTCGGATACGATTGTATATTTATACTCGATCACAGATCCTACTTTTGCTGCAGGCATAGAGAATTTCTTTACTTTCAATGTGTTGTCAATGTCCTCATCGGTAATGAATTCCTTCGCAAGCTTTGTTTTTGTGATTTTTCCATCTTCAAGATTGTATGTTGTGCCCGATAAACCATTGATTTGCTCTTTCGTTGATCTATTGGTTTCGTAGTATGAGATTTCTTGGTTACACCAATCAAGTCCTTCTGTCTTCAATATTTTTATCTTAACTTGTATGGCGTATTCAAACTGAAATCCATACAGTTCGCTAAAGATAAACCTTAAGTCCCCTTTTTTGAGTAGGATAACTGCCGAGGCTGTTGTGTCCTCCGGGTATACGGTCATATTCAGCTCATCCATAGTTGCATTGCCATACTTAGACTGGGAATGACTTTCCTGAACATGAAACAGAAAAATAAAACATAGCATTATAGCTAATAAGTAAGTTGTCTTCATTGTTTGGTTATTGAGATGTTGATAGATCATAAATTATGTAAATGTATGAAATAAAATATTAATTATGTTAAAAAATGGCTATGTCTTATAACATTTTTTTTGTTTATGGAAAACTGTCTGATATTGTCTCTATATCTATCTTTGCGCAGCACTCATTCAAGCAATCTCTCTGTATATAGCGCAATGGGAGTTGTTGCTTTGAATAAATCATTTTCGTAAAAGAAAACTTACATATAAAATAGATCTAAAATAGTCTTAAATGTTAAAAGTTTATTTCTTAAATTGATGTTATTTTTTTCACAATAATAATGTTTTTCTATAAAGACAATATTGCAAACTGCACTTGACAAAATGCTGCATTTTGGCTTCTGATGCCATTTGTTTATTGACTTATTGATAAAATATATGAGTCATTTTGTTCTTTTTTGAGAAATAAATAGAGTATCTTTGTAATCTGTAAAAACAAAGTGTGTTAAAATTAAGGATATGAATTCAAGTATATATGATTTTATACCTATTCTGATGCAAATCGCGTTTTCTGCGATATTTGTATTTGCTACGGTATTTATTTCTAAGATGTTAGGTCCAAGTCGTAGGAGTGCACGGAAAAATGCAAATTTTGAGTGCGGTCTCGATCCTATAGGCGATGCTCGTTCTCCGTTCCCTGTTAAATATTTCCTTGTTGCGATCTTGTTTGTTCTTTTCGACATCGAGATCGTTTTTATGTACCCATGGGCTGTAAACTTTAAAGAGCTTAGTTGGGAAGGATTTGGCAAGATGGGAATCTTTATCGGAATTATTGTGGTAGGTTTCTTGTACGAAGCCAAACGTAAGGCTTTGGATTGGGAGAGATAAAAATTTAACAAGTATGAGCAATTCTTCTAATATAAATGTAGTACCTGCTCCGGATGGATATAGGGGGCATGGATTTTTTGCTACAAAATTTGACTACGTCATAGGTTTGGCTCGTGCCAATTCCCTATGGCCTTTGCCATTTGCTACATCCTGTTGCGGGATTGAGTTTATGGCTACAATGGCTGCTACGTACGATATGGGACGTTTTGGGGCAGAGCGTAACAGCTTTTCGCCACGTCAGGCAGATATGTTAATGGTAATGGGGACTATTTCTAAAAAGATGGCTCCTATCCTTCGCCATGTATATGAACAAATGGCCGAACCTAAATGGGTGATTGCAGTAGGTGCATGTGCTTCTTCGGGAGGTATCTTCGATACATATTCGGTTTTGCAAGGTATCGATAAGGTGATTCCGGTAGATGTGTATGTTCCCGGATGCCCTCCACGTCCTGAACAGATATTGGATGGCGTAATGCAATTGCAGGAGTTAGTAAAACATGAATCTATTCTTCGTAGAGGCTCGGAAAGATATCAGGAGCTTCTTGAATCATATAAATTTGAATAATGGCTCTCGATACTACAGTTATTGAAAATAAGATGAGCGAGAAATTCGGAACGGAAGTGATGAATTTCAGAATGGAACGGGATATTTTTACTTTCGAAGCTGCTCCGGCGGTAATCAAAGAAGTAATCCGTTTTATGAAAGACGATGAAACTCTGCGTTTCAACTTCTTGACAGACTTATGTGGGGTGCATTATCCTGATAATGACAAGAAGGCTCAGTTTGCTGTTGTTTATTTGCTTCACAACTGGATCGACAATGTACGTGTACGTGTGAAAACATTTCTTGATGGAGACAGACCGTATGTTGAATCTGTAGTGGACGTTTTTGCTGCAGCCAATTGGATGGAACGCGAGACTTATGATTTCTACGGAGTAATTTTCAAAGGACATCCCAATCTTAAGCGTATACTTAATGATGAGAGAATGGTGTCGTTTCCGATGCGTAAAGATCATCCACTTGAGGATGCCGGACGTACGGATAAGGATGACCGCTTCTTTGGTAGGACTCCCAATAATTATGAACAAACTAAATAGCAAAGTAAGGAAATGTCAGATCAACTAATAAATCCGGAACATCGCTTTGCGAAAATGATAAAAGAACAAGCCTTTGGGGACGATAAAGAGTTGTCCGTTCTTAACTTCGGGCCAACTCACCCTTCTACTCATGGTGTGTTTCAAAATATATTACTGATGGATGGTGAACGTATTTTGGATGCGGATACCACTATCGGTTATATTCACCGTGCATTTGAGAAGATTGCAGAACACCGCACTTTCTATCAGATTACAACCCTGACCGATCGTCTTAACTATTGTTCTGCCCCTCTGAATAATATGGCATGGTGGATGACTGTAGAGAAGTCACTTGGTGTAGAGGTTCCTAAACGTGCGCAATATATGCGTGTTATTGTTATGGAGCTGGCTCGTATTACGGATCATTTGATATGTAACTCTATCTTAGGGGTCGACCTCGGTGCGTACACTCCTTTCTTGTATGTAATGCAATACAGAGAGTTGGCATACGAGATTTATGAAGAAATCTGCGGTGCACGTTTGACTACAAACATGGGGCGTATCGGCGGATTCGAAAGAGACTGGAGCGAAGCCGCATGGCGTAAGTTAGATGAGTTTATCGAAGGCTTCCCTAAAGCATGGGATCAGTTGGAGAGACTGTTTATCCGCAACCGTATCTTTATGGATCGTATCGTTGGTGTAGGTGCTATATCAGCCGAAAAGGCTATAAATTATGGGTTTACAGGGCCTAACTTGCGCGCTACAGGCGTCGATTACGACGTGCGTGTAGCGAATCCATATAGTTCATACCAAGATTTTGATTTTAAAGTACCTGTAGGTTCATCCGGCGATACGTATGATCGTTGGTGTGTGCGTGCAGCAGAGATAAAAGAAAGCTTGAGCATAATTCGTCAAGCTCGTGATAATATGCCTGATGGAAGCTTCCATGCAGATGTGCCTGACTATTACCTTCCTCCAAAAGAAGAAGTGTATACACAGATGGAGCAGCTTATCCAACACTTCAAGATCGTGATGGGTGAAGTTCCCGTTCCTATAGCTGAAGTATATCACGCCGTAGAAGGTGCTAATGGAGAACTGGGTATTTATCTTATTACCGATGGTTCACGAGCTCCTTTCAGGGTGCACTTCCGCAGACCATGCTTTATTTATTATCAGGCGTTCCCTGAAATGATAAAAGGCGGGATGTTTTCGGATGCTGTTGCCACGCTTTCAAGTATTAATGTTATTGCCGGAGAATTAGATGCATAATCATGTCAATGGAAACTAAAGAATATACACAAGTAATAAATATGTCGGAGAGCCTGATGGCCCGTATCAATGAATTGTTGAGCCATTACCCTGCCGATAAAAAGAAATCTGCTTTACTACCCGTGCTTCATGCCGTACAGGATGCTCATGACAATTGGCTGAGCCTCGAACTGATGGATAAAGTAGCTGAGATATTGGAGATTACACCTATCGAAGTTTATGAAGTAGTAACATTTTATTCGATGTTCAATCAGAAACCGGTAGCTAAATATATGTTTGAGTTTTGCCGTACCGCTTGTTGTGGCTTGCGTGGTGGCGAAAACTTGATGGAATATACCTGTCAGAAACTGGGCGTTAAACCCGGTGAAATAACACCTGACGGGATGTTCAGTGTAGTAGGGGTAGAGTGCCTTGGAGCATGTGGCTACGGTCCGATGCTTCAGTTGGGAGACAACTATCATGAAAATCTTAACAAAGAAAAGATTGATACACTGATCGAAGATTGTAAACAAGGAAAAGTAAACCTATATTAATTGCGATGGCTAGAAAAGTATTATTAGAGAAATTAGATATTCCGGGAATAGCGGAATACGAAGTTTATCGCAAGAATGGCGGATATGCGTCTGTGGAGAAAGCACTGAAAACGATGACCCCCGATGAGGTTGTAGAAGAAGTGAAAACCTCAGGGGTAAGAGGCCGTGGAGGTGCAGGTTTCCCGATGGGGCTCAAGTGGAGCTTTATTGATAAGAAGTCCGGCAAGCCTCGCCACTTGGTTGTGAATGCCGATGAATCGGAACCCGGTACATTCAAAGATCGCTTTTTGATGCATCATATTCCGCATTTGCTAATCGAAGGTGCTATTGTTTCCAGTTACGCATTAGAAGCTAATTTATCATATATCTATATCCGCGGCGAATATATGTGGATATTCAAGATATTAGAAAAAGCAATTAAGGAAGCTTATGCCAATGGTTGGCTGGGTAAAAATATATTGGGTACAGGCTATAATCTCGACTTGTATGTACATTGCGGAGCAGGAGCATATATTTGCGGAGAAGAAACAGCCCTGATAGAATCACTCGAGGGTAAGCGTGGTAATCCACGTATCAAACCGCCATTCCCTGCTGTTAGTGGGTTGTGGGGTGAGCCTACAGTGGTGAACAATGTGGAGTCTATTTCTACTGTTTCGTGGATTATAAACAATGGCGGTGCTGAATATGCTAAAATCGGTGTAGGAAAATCTACAGGAACCAAGCTGATGTCAGCTTCGGGTCATATTAAGAATCCGGGCGTATATGAAATAGAATTAGGTTTGACTGTCGATGAATTTTTCAATTCAGACGAATATTGCGGTGGTATGTTAGACGATCGTCCGCTAAAGGCTGTAATACCCGGCGGGTGTTCGGTTCCGATCTTACCTCCTCAATATATATTTAAAACAGCAAATGGTGAAGATCGTTTGATCAGCTATGAATCACTCGCTGACGGAGGTTTCGTTACCGGCTCTTCTCTCGGATCGGGAGGTTTCATCGTGTACAATGATACAGCATGTATCGTTCGTAATACATGGAATTTTTCTCGTTTCTTCCATCACGAAAGCTGTGGGCAATGTTCTCCGTGTCGTGAAGGTACAGGATGGATGGATAAAATACTTCATCGCATCGAAACAGGACAAGGTAGAGAAGAAGACATCGACCTGCTATGGAGCATACAAAGTAAGATTGAAGGCAATACAATTTGTCCTCTTGGTGATGCGGCATCATGGCCGGTTGCAGCAGCAATACGCCATTTCCGTGAAGAGTTCGAATACCATGTACGCTTCCCTGAAAAGATAAAAAATAGAGATCATTTTGTAGACGAGCCTATGGAAAAAGTTCGTCACCTTTTGAAGTAAAGCAATATGAAAATTACAATAGATGGACATGTTTTAGACGTCGAACCTGGAACCACAGTGTTGCAGGCGGCACGTATGATAGGCGGAGCCAGTGTTCCTCCTACAATGTGCTATTACTCTAAGCTGGAAGACTGCGGTGGCAAATGTCGTTGTTGCTTGGTGGAGGTAAACAAAGGTAGCGAAAGAGACCCTCGTCCTATGCCTAAGCTTCAGCCGTCATGCGTAACAGCTGTTCAGGACGGTATGGAAGTGAAAAGCGCTACATCCGAAAGAGCTCTGGAGGCACGAAAGGCTGTAACCGAATTTTTGTTGATCAACCATCCTCTCGACTGTCCGGTATGCGATCAGGCGGGAGAGTGCGATTTGCAGAACCTTGCTTATGGTAATAATAACTTCAAGTCGCGTTATATAGAAGAAAAAAGAACATTCGAACCCGAAAATATAGGCCCATACATACAGTTGCACATGAATCGTTGCATTCTTTGCTACCGTTGTGTAAAATTGGCTGATCAACTAACGCCTGAACGTGTTCATGGAGTAGTGGGAAGGGGTGACCATGCTCAAATTTCTACATATATAGAACGTGCGATCGATAACGATTTTTCGGGCAATGTGATCGATGTTTGTCCTGTAGGAGCTCTTACCGATAAAACATTCCGATTCAAGTCTCGTGTTTGGTTCAACAAACCATTCAATGCACATCGTCACTGTACAAAATGTTCGGGGAAAGTAGTGCTATGGATGTTTGGCGACAAAGTTCAACGTGTGACAGCTCGTAAAGATGAATGGCACGAGGTTGAAGAATTTATTTGTAACGAATGTCGTTTCGAACACAAGAATGTTGAAGACTGGACTATAGAAGGCCCTCGCAAATTTGAGAAGCCGTCTGTAATCAATGTAAACAACTATACAGAGCCGATACATAAGGTAAAGATAAATACAGACGAACTTGTATTGGAAGGTCGTAAAGAAGATCAGAAGAAAATAAGCATGCCTGATTCTCCCTATGATGCAGAGGAGTTGGAAGCTATAAAGAAAACAAAAGAATAAATAAAATAATGGAGATTGCACTTATTTTAGAAAAGTTGATGCTTATCGTTCTTGTGTTTGCTGTCACAATGCTTTTTGCGTTGTATTCTACTTATGCAGAACGTAAG
This sequence comes from Dysgonomonas sp. UBA7630, assembly GCF_002483985.1. Lineage (NCBI taxonomy): Bacteria > Pseudomonadati > Bacteroidota > Bacteroidia > Bacteroidales > Dysgonomonadaceae > Dysgonomonas > Dysgonomonas sp. UBA7630. Next base: position 82,320 of record NZ_DLIY01000004.1, on the reverse strand, counting down.
GTAGCCGGTTTTTTACAAGATCGTCTCGGGCCAAATCGTGCAGGTATCTTTGGTTTGCTACAGCCTCTTTGCGATGGGGCTAAGTTGTTTGCCAAAGAAGATCTTATGCCAAATACGCCGAATAAGATTCTCTTTGTTGTAGGTCCGGCTGTTGCCATGACAGTCTCTTTGCTTGGGGGGGCGTTGATCCCGTGGGCAGAGAAGTTTGTTATAGCAGGCTATGGAGAGGTTAAACCTTACATCGGGGATGTAAATGTGGCTATTCTATATATTGTAGCTGTATTATCTACAAGCGTATATGGTGTTGTAATCGGAGGATGGGCATCAAATAATAAATATTCCCTGATGGGAAGTATCCGTGCCGGAGCGCAGATGATTTCGTACGAAATAGCAATGGGGCTTTCTCTTATTGCGCTGATTATGATGACTGGTTCTTTGAGTCTGGTAGAAATCACTCAGCAGCAAAGTGGCTGGCATGGTATGCAATGGAATGTGATTTATCAGCCGTTGACCTTTATTATTTTCCTTGTTTGTTCGTTTGCAGAATGTAACCGGACACCCTTCGACCTTGCAGAATGCGAGTCGGAACTGGTTAACGGACACCATGTCGAATATTCATCGTTGGGAATGGGATTCTATATGTTCTCCGAATATGCGAGCATGTTTTTCTCATCTGCATTTATCTCTGTTCTTTTCTTTGGAGGATACAATTATCCGGGAATAGATTGGGTAACAGAAAACTGGGGTATAAATATAGCTAGTCTACTTGGAGTGCTATCACTTCTAGCCAAAACCTCATTCTTCATTTTCTTCTATATGTGGGTGCGCTGGACAATACCGAGATTCAGATACGACCAACTGATGAAACTGGGATGGAAAATGCTGTTTCCGTTGGCGATAGTAAATATCATCTTGGTAGGAATTTTTGTCCTGATTTTTAAATGAAAATAAGAAATTAGCGATGTCAATAGAAAAAATATCATTATCAGGAAGAAAGACGGAGGTTGTTGATAAAAACATGACCTTCGCAGAAAAGATATACCTTCCTGCTGTGATAAAAGGGCTTATAATTACAATTAAGCACTTTTTCAAGAAGAAGGCGACTGTTCAGTATCCTGAGCAACAACGCGAATTCAGCCCTGTATATCGTGGGCAGCATGTATTGATGCGTGACGATCAGGGGCGCGAACGCTGTACAGCATGCGGGTTGTGTGCCTTGTCTTGTCCGGCAGAAGCAATCACAATGGTGGCTGCTGAGCGTAAAAAAGGAGAAGAACACCTGTACCGTGAAGAAAAATATGCTTCGGAATATGAAATAAATATGCTACGCTGTATATTTTGTGGAATATGCGAAGAGGCTTGTCCGAAAGAAGCTATTTTCTTAACCAAGTCTAAGCTTCTGGTGAAGCCGAAATTAGAACGTGAAGACTTTATCTATGGTAAAGATAAACTCGTGATTTCGGTAGAGGATGCCAAAGCACGCAAATATGATTAAATAGAGATACGAGATAAATAATGATATGATTACAATAATTTTTTATATTCTGGCAACCATAACACTCGGTACGGGACTTCTGACGGTATTGTCTAAGAATCCTATCCATAGTGCAGTGTATATGATTATCTGTTTTTTCTCCATATCGGGGCACTTTTTGCTGCTGAATGCTTTGTTTCTATCGGTTATAAATATTGTGGTTTATGCCGGAGCTATCATGGTGTTATTGCTATTTACTCTGATGCTTATGAACCTGAGTGAAAGCCACGAGCCAAAGAAAAAAGTGATCAGTCGTGTGGCGGCTACAATTTCGAGTTGCTTGATGGGAATTGTCCTGTTGGCTGCGCTTCTGAAGGCTACGCCTGTGATAGAAACATACAAAACCGAGGGATTAGACTATCAGTCGGTAAGTATTATTGGTCAGGTGCTGCTTGACGAGTATTTAGTGCCATTTGAATTTGCTGCTATATTACTTATAACGGCTATGATCGGGGCAGTACTTATTTCTAAAAAAGAGAAAAAAGCTTAAGCTATGCTGAATAATATATTAGAACAAGTAGGAATTGACAATTACATCTACCTCTGCATACTATTGTTTTGTGTAGGTGCAATTGGAATATTGTATCGTAGGAGTACGATTGTGATGTTGATGTCGGTAGAATTGATGCTGGCTTCTGCCAATATGTTATTGGCTGTTTTTTCTGTGTATCATCAAGATACCAGCGGACAAGTGTTTGTGATATTCTCATTGGCCGTAGCTGCGGCTGAGGTGGCTGTAGGGTTGGCTATTTTGGTTGCCATCTACAGAAACATAGGCACGATAGATATTGATGAATTGAAAAACTTAAAAGGATAAATTTGGATGGAAACAATATTGGTATTAATACTCTTGCTTAGTCCGTTTATCGGTTTCTCAATTAATTTGCTGGTTGGTAAAAAACTAACGGGACGCACATTACCCGGAGTTATTGCTACCACAGCTGTAATTATAAGTTTTGTAATATCTCTTTACCTTTTCATCCAGAATCTTTCTACAGGTCAGGTTTTTAATGTCAACCTGTTTCAATGGATTGCCTTAGGGGAGTTTACAACTGATCTGTCTTTCACGCTCGACCAACTGTCTCTAGTATGGTTGTTGTTTGTGACAGGTATCGGTACGCTGATACACATCTACTCGATGGGGTATATGCACGATGATGAAAATATAGACCGTTATTTTTCATATCTGAATCTATTTATCTTCTTTATGACGATACTTGTTTCGGGAAGCAACCTTCTCGTTATGTTTATCGGTTGGGAAGGTGTAGGTTTGTGTTCTTATCTGCTTATTGGTTTTTGGTCGAGAAATCACAAGAACAACGATGCGGCAAAGAAAGCCTTTGTGATGAACCGTATCGGAGACTTAGGTTTCCTTATCGGTATCTTTACACTGGGCTATATGTTCAAAACGGTGGACTACGTTTCGCTAAAAGATCTTGTTACCAGTCCCGACCCACTGTTGGGCGTTGCCACATTGGCATTGTTTATAGGGGCTACAGGTAAAAGTGCACAGATACCTTTATATACTTGGTTGCCCGATGCGATGGCAGGTCCTACTCCTGTATCGGCACTGATACATGCTGCAACGATGGTTACAGCGGGTATATTTATGGTGACACGGTTGAATTTCATTTTCGACCTGACTCCCGATATTCAGACTTTGATTGCTATTGTGGGTGCTGTAACTGCATTGTTTGCTGCAACTATAGCTCTTACACAAAATGATATAAAGAAAGTACTAGCATACTCTACAGTATCGCAGCTCGGGCTGATGTTTTTGGCTCTTGGGCTGGGTGCTTATCACGTTGCAGTATTTCATGTGATTACACACGCATTCTTTAAGGCTTGCTTATTCCTTGGCTCAGGTTCGGTTATCCATGCTATGGGAGGCGAACAGGATATGCGCAAGATGGGAGGTCTTAAGAATAAGATGAAGACGACGTATTATACATTCTTGATCTCTACGTTATCAATTGCAGGTATTCCGCCTTTGGCTGGTTTCTTCTCCAAAGATGAAATCATGCTGACAGCTTTCGAGCATAATATCTTCTTATGGATTTTAGCAGCATTAGCATCTTTGCTTACTGCATTCTATATGTTCCGTTTGCTATATCTTACATTCTTCAAAGAGTTTAGAGGTACAGAAGAACAGAAACATCATTTGCACGAATCGCCAAGCAGTATGACTCTNNACCTGCCGCTTATCGTATTGGCTTTCTTAGCGTTTTTCGGAGGGCTTATCAGTATTCCTTTCGGAGGGCTTAGCTGGTTGAACGCTTACTTAGAGCCAATATTACCGGGTATTACAGGCGAGCATGCTCCTGTAGACCAGATGGTGATGACAATGGTAATTTCTACTATAATCGCTATCGTTGGTATTGCATTGGCATATTTTAAGTATATAAAGAAATCTGAAGTCCCTGCTGAGGATGATGAGATTTCGGGACTTGCTAAAGTTTCTTATAACAAATTCTACATTGATGAAATATACGATGCACTATTTGTAAAGCCTCTTTATGCTTTAGCCGGCTTCTTTGAGAGTGTAGTAGAGAGAGCATTAAAAAATATACTGAAAAGCTTCGGAGGCTTGGTCGAGTTGTTGACAGTTCCGGCGCGAAGGCTACAGAATGGAAGTCTCGGTTTTTATCTGTTTTTCTTTGTGTTAGGATTCAGTGCACTAATCATCTGTTTATTTCTTGTATAAAAATTAAAAAAGAAACATGAATATCACTATTATATTAATCATATTATTGGTAGGTGCAATTCTTACTTATTTATCAGGAAATAGATTTGCCTCTAAAGTAGCTATGTTGTTCGGTGTTGCCGCAGCTATTTTTTCGGTAGCGTTATGTCTTAAATACGGAGCAGCAGGAGCAAATTTCAGCATAGACTGGATTAGTAAGCCTAATATCTCGTTTTCGTTAAAGGCCGACGGCTTGTCGATGGCTATGATATTAATGACGACGATACTGCTGCCTATAATTATACTGGGTACGCAATCGCGCGAATTTAAGAATGAAAAGATGCTGTATAGCTTAGTCATGTTTATGGTTTTTGCTATGGTAGGCGCATTCTTAAGTAGCAACGCCCTTTTGTATTATGTGTTTTGGGAAATGTCTCTTATACCGATCTATTTTATCATCGTATTGTGGGGTAACGGCGAGATCATCAAAAGACGTAAGGCAGCGATGACATTCTTCCTCTTTACATTTGCCGGATCATTGTTTATGCTTGCAGCCATTATATACCTGTATACAAAAACGGGAAGCTTTCAGCTCGAAGCATTCTATAATGCGAGTCTGAGCCAAACAGAACAAATCTGGATATTCTTGGCATTCTTCCTTGCTTATGCTATTAAGATACCGATTTTCCCTTTCCATACATGGCAGGCAAATGTGTATCAGAAAGCACCGGCAATAGGTACTATGTTGCTGGCAGGTATTATGTCTAAGATGGGAGCATATAGCGTTATTCGTTGGCAGTTGCCCGTAACTCCTTACGCATCAAACGAGTTTAGGACAATAATCGTGATCCTTTGTATCATTGGAGTTGTATACGGAGCTATTATGGCGCTGCGTCAGGACGACTTGAAAAGATTTTTAGCGTATGCATCATTGTCTCACGTAGGATTTATTGCGGCGGGCTCTTATGCGTTGACATACGATGGTCTCGAAGGAGCTGTGATACTTATCCTCGCTCATGGCTTTGGTATTGTGGGTATGTTCTATTCCGCAGATGTAATTCAAACACGTATGCATACATTGACTATAAGTAAGATGGGTGGTATTAAAGAACATGCTCCAAAGTTTTCGGTGGCGTTCTTTATAAGCATCCTTTCTTCTATCGGTATACCGCTTACATTTAACTTTATCGGAGAGTTTACAATAATGTTTGGATTGTATCAGGTAAGTCTCTGGTACGCCCTAACAATAGGAACCGCATTGTTCCTTGGAGCGCTGTTCATGTTGAGAATGTATCAGCAGGTGATGTTAGGAGAACCGTCTGTGAATCCGTTCAGGGATTTGTCGAAGACCGAAACGGTAGTTTTCGCCTTAATAATAGGAGTACTTATATTTTTCGGGGTGTATGTGAAGCCGGTTACAGACTTGGTGTCTACAAGCCTGACAGAAATAGTAATGTATATTAACAGATAAAAATAGCCAGATATATAATGAGTACATTGATAGCCATCTCAGCATTAGGTATAATCTGCCTTTTATTAGAGATATTCAATTTGAGAAAAATCCTTATACCAGTTACACTTATCGGACTGATTGCTGTATTGGGGTTGACTGTTACCGAGTTTTACTTAGGACAATCTTTCCTTGGTACGGATAAGTACAATATGTTGGTATCAACAGGATTTTCGCAAGGATTCTCTATCCTGTTTATTATTCTTGCTGTACTGATTCTTGCGATGAGTCCCAAGTTTTATCAAGACAGAATAGATAAGATTGCCGACTATGTAGCCCTCAAGGTCTTTCTTGTGGCCGGAGCTGTGGCTATGGTCTCTTTCGGAAACTTCATTATGTTTTTCGTGGGACTTGAGGTATTGTCTATTGCTGCTTATATTTTGGCAGCCAGCGATCCGAAGAACTTGAGAAGTAACGAGGCGGGTATGAAGTATTTCATTATGGGTGCATTTGCGTCCAGCTTTATTCTGTTTGGTATTGCTCTCATATATGGCGCATTTGGTTCGTTCGATATTGCTACAGTTGCTATTGCATCTACTGCTCAGGCAGGATCTTTACCTATATGGTTTAGTCTTGGTTTTGTGATGTTGACTGTCGGTTTGATGTTTAAAGCATCTATCGTACCATTCCATTTTTGGGCACCTGATGTTTACGAAGGCTCACCTACACTTTCTACCGCTCTGATGAGCACCTTAGTGAAGGTGGCTGCAATAGGAGCATTGTTTAAGGTAGTAACAATATTGTCTGTTGCGGTAACACCTGTATATCAGATCGTACTGATCGTCTTGTCTATATTGACAATGACAGTAGGAAACGTAACAGCAATGAAGCAGAAAAACATAAAGCGTATGATGGCCTATTCGGGGATATCACATGCCGGATTTATGATGATGACCTTACTAGCGATTGGCACATCTGCAAATACAGTATTGTATTATGCAGCAGCATACAGCTTGGCGGGGATTGCAGCCTTCGCTGTAATACTTGGTGTTTGCCGGGGAAAAGACAATGAGGATATGACAAACTTCTTTGGCTTGGTGAAACGTCAGCCGGTGTTGACCGCAATCTTTATTTGCGCATTGTTGTCATTAAGTGGAATTCCTGTTTTTGCAGGTTTCTTTGCTAAGTTCTTTGTGTTTGATCAGATGTTACAATCAGGACACTTAGTTCTTGTTATATTCGGTATTATAAATTCGATTATAGCAGTGTTCTATTATCTGGGAGTAGCAAATATAATGATTACCAAAGAAAGCGAGACAGAAGAGCCTCTACGAGTTCCTTTCGAATATAAAGCTGTAGCTGTAATTGCTATATCTTTGAATTTATTACTTGGAATTTTCCCTTCTGTAATTATGGGTCTGAACTTATAATTAGATAAGATATAAAAAATAAAAAAGAGCAGATCTGACGGTCTGCTCTTTTTTGTATTGATATTTTTCTCTTCTATTCCGCTTTTATCCCCTTCGCTATAAACCTTATGATGCAATAAGCAATATAAATAAATACAAGATACATTATCAATCCTGTATGATGCAGATAGATAACAGCGAATGTAGCCATTAGTATACATGCCGTAAGTGATAATCCTTGCCACAAACGGGTAAGAATATCTAATTTTTGTCCCCATACATTCGGACGGAATACCCAGTTGATAGGTACAACGAAGGCATTCAACAACAGTATCGAGTAAGACATGTATTCATACTTCACATCATTGATGATGCAGAGTATTGCTGTTAAACCTATCATTGCTCCATAATATAACTTACCATAGTTGGTACTTGCACTTGTGGGCATGTCTGTTGCCATAAATATAGTACCCAGCAATAAGCCTCCCAGAGAGAATTGTATTGTATATTCGGTCAGATTAGACACGGTAAGAAGCAATACTGTGAAAGCGGCTAATAAAGCAAATGGTATATGCCATGAGATCCTTTGTCTAATCAACAAGAATAAACCGCCTAGTACCAAAAAGAATATCGAATATTCACCTATTGCTCCCGATGCTTTATAAAATAATTGGTTTATAAAACTGTCGTTAAATATATTGAGCTCACTTATATTCACCGCTGTCTTGTCGTACCAAATAGTGCGTGAAGCCATCACAGCGGGAAAGAATACAGTCATAAACTCTCGTCCGATGAGGGCAGGATTGAATATATTGCGTCCTAAGCCACCCCAGAGTAGTTTTCCGAACAGAACAGCCATGCTTCCTCCGAATGCAACGACATAGAGAGGAGTGAAAGGCGCTATTGTGAATGCAAGCAAAATCCCCGAAATAATAGCTGACCCATCAGAAAGAGATTCCGTGTTTTTGGAAAAGATAATAGAGAATAGGAATTCTGTTAATAACGCACTTCCTACTGCCACCAAGATTACCATGACAGGTACAAACCCGAATGCCAAATACGACATGGCTATACATGGGAGCAATGCTAAAATAACATCTGCCATCACACGGCTGGTGCTGTCACTTTTCCTTATAAAGGGTGCAAATATTGTTTTATCTGATTGCATTTGCTAGTTCTTTAAGTTTTACTTTTCCTTCTTTTATGCTTTCTATAAGCGGCACATTACTTGGGCAGATGTATTCGCAAGCTGCGCATTCGATGCAACTGCTAATACTGTATTTCTCAAGATTGAAGTATTTCTTCTTTCTATAGTTTTCTTCAAACTTCATTGGCATCAACCGCATGGGGCATACATCGACGCAATAACCACACGAGATACAATTACTCCGTTTTACTTCTTCTTTCTTTAGGAATAGTATTCCCGATGCACCTTTGGTTACAGGTATCGACAGGTCTTGTATTGCCTTTCCCATCATCGGGCCTCCCTGTATGATGGTATTCCCCAAAGTTTCTATCCCTAGCGATTTTGTGATATGTCGTATCGGTGTTCCTATTTTCACTTCGTAATTGCCATAATTAGTAGATCGCTCACCTGAGATTGTTATTATTCGGCTGATAACAGGCTTGTGATTTACTACCGCCTGATAAACAGAGTAGATAGTACCAATATTACTCACTATAATTCCCGCTTCGGCAGGTCGCTTCGATCTTGGTAGTTCAATGCCTGTGGCAGACTTTATTAATTGCAGCTCGCCACCTTGAGGGTACTGATCGGGCAATAATATTGCTTTGTAGCCTTTATGTTCTTCTTGTTGCAGATATGGAGCAAATACTTTTAAAAGTTCTCTATTCTGATGCTCTATACCAATGATAACATTGTCGGCATTGAGTATCTTTTTTATGATATCAATTCCTTTAAATAGCTCTTCGGTACGCTCTGCCATCAGTGAATAATCTGATGTAAGATATGGTTCGCACTCTGCACCGTTTACAATAAAGGTATGTATCTTATGCTCCCCAACACTGTATTTTATAGCTGTCGGAAATTGAGCGCCACCTTGTCCTACTATACCCGCATCCTTAATTCGCTCTATCAACTCTTCGGGGCTACATTGGTTGTAATCTTTGTACGAAATGTTGTTTACTTCCTCGTCCTTATAGTCGTTCTGGATAACGATGGTTTTTACAGAAGAGCCATCTGCAAAAGGATAGTCTTTTGTTTCCAAAATCACGCCCGATACCGGTGCATGTACTTTGGTCGCAAACTTATCCTTTACTTCTCCTATCAATTGATATTTCTTGATCTTATCGCCAACATTGACAACAGGAGTAGGAGCACAGCCTAAATATTCTGCGAGGGGAATGTATAGAAAAGGAGCATCTTCAATAGCTTGAATACGCTTCTTCTTGGTTTTCCCTTTCATCGAAAGTATGTGCATTATCATAGCTTTTGTTATTTTAATTTGAAATAACTATCTGAAATCTTGAGTGTATATAATATTGTTATAACTATCGAGCATAAAACCTTTTATGTTGTAATGTTCCGATAGTAGATCAATCTTTTTTAAGAATCCTTCTGCCGACTCGTTAAACAGTGCAGTAGAGATCATATCGCCTATCATACAATTGTCGCTGATAATTCCCACCTGCTTGTTTGCCGACGGAAAACCCGTAATAGGATTTAGTATATGTCCATATTCTTTAGCTTCTATACTTACAAACGTTTTGGACTGAGATGATGTCGAATACGCCTGATTTGCAATGTTTAACTTGAATAAAACTTCTTCCGTTTGGGGATGCCTCACCATGACTTGCCATCGTGGGTGCGATTCGTTATTTATTGCCATTATCGTACTGCCTCCGGCATTAACTATCGCATCATTTATATCCAATTCAAGCATTCTTTCAGTCAGACGATCTACAGCATAGGCTTTAATGAACGAGCCTGTAATGATTTCCTGTCCTTTTTTTATCCTGACTTTTTTTCCATTTATCTCTATGTGCCTATAATCAATCAGCTTTTTTGCATCTTCTATTTCTTTGATTGAGGGTATTTGCCGTTGCTCATCTTTATAGAATCCCCACAGCCTAATAAGTGGCATGACTGTAATGTCATAAGTCCCATTAAAGAAATCTGAGATTGTGATTGCCTGATTTAATATATTTACAGTTTCCTCATCAACATCTACAAAGCTGCCACTGTTCTTATTTATTGTGTCGAAATAAGAACCTGCTTGATACGAATTGTATTTCTTATCCACATGTTCGAGAATCGCAAATAATTCATCAAATATGCTTTCTTCGTAAAAAGCAGATAGCTTGATTTTTATATGCGAATGGAATAAGAATCGGGTCTGGGCTTTGTATAATAATTCCATTTACAGGTTTACTCTGTTCCTGACGACTCTTCGGGTGTTGCTTTTTCTATAACGGTTTGCTTGACTTCCTCTACCTTTTTTTCTTCCGTCTGGTTTTCCTTTTTACTCTCTACAGCTGTTGCTGATTTTTTTGTCTGGGGTGTGGTAGAAGCTTTAGGCTTCACATCTTCTGCTTTTTTCTTATCAGTTGATACTTTGGCCGGAGCAGTTAAACTCTTTACCTCTTCTTTTATCGGCTGCTCTTCGGTTTTGGGTTCGTCTGCAGGGGGTAAGACGATGGGCTGCTCAACTTCTTTTGTATTCTTTTCTTTTTCTTCTTTGGCTTTTTCTTCAGTATTAGCGGCATTTACTTTATAGCCCCAAATTACTAATAGAACTCCAAATAAAAAAAGGCCGGTTTTTTTCAATATCTGAACAATATTATTCATGCCTTTAACTATTTTATAACTTTATACAAAAATAAATTATTAGTCTGATCTGATAAAAAAGATTAACTATTTATAGCATTTATAATATTAAGTACAGAAAAGAGAAAAAATAGTGTATTTTTGTGACGCTGAAATATTAGTACTGTTATGAAAAAAGCTGCAATCTTAACAATTTTCTGTGTCTGTTTTTTATCCGAGATATTTGCTATTTCTCATTCAGACGGTGACGTAAATAAACTGACTTTATCATGTTACTCGTTGAAGAATGAAAAGATAGGCCATTTAGCTTCCGATATCAGTAACTTTATTTTTCGCAGGAAAAACGGATATCTTTGGCCGGTAACCAAAATTTTGTTTTCGAAAGATAAAGGCGTGTTGAAACTGGATATTACAGCTCTCGATAATGAATGGAACAAAATGTATGAGCCGGGAGAAAAAACTTATGGCTACTTCATTATGACGAATCGTATATTTATTATCTCATCTAAAGAAAACGAACAAGTGGACTTTTCCGAATATTTTGATCCTGTAGAAGATGGTGATCGTACATTCGGCAGCTCAAATTCGAAGAAAATAATAAAAAATCCGAAGTGGGTTTATATAATAGACGAAAATTGTACTTTCCCTAAACAATTGCGGGCTGCAAATTTAGAAGCGCTTGGCAGATAAATTAACCTGTTTATAATATTTTATTCTTTTGTTCCGTTCAAGCAAAAGGATTACCAAACTTATTTTTATAGTTCTAATAAACTGAGATAACATGAAATTCAAATTAAGTTTAACCTTTTCCCTTTTTTTATTTTTATATCAAACTGCTAATTCCCAGAATCAGCCACTAAAGGCTTATGGAGCGATACCAACGCAAGATCAGGTCAACTGGCAACAAATGGAATATTATATGTTCACCCATTTTGGCCCTAATACTTTTACCGATGTAGAATGGGGGAATGGAAAAGAAGACCCGAAGGTATTTAATCCTACCAATGTGGACTGTCGTCAATGGGCAGCTACAGCGAAGGCTGCAGGTATGAAAGGTATCATTATCACGGCAAAGCACCACGATGGTTTTTGTTTGTGGCCAAGTAAATATAGTACGCATACAGTAAGAGAAAGCCTTTGGAAAGATGGAAAAGGAGACTTGTTGAAAGAGCTTTCTGAAGCTTGCCGCGAATATGGTTTAAAGTTTGGAGTTTACTTGTCTCCTTGGGATCAAAATCATCCTGCTTATGGAACACCTGAGTATAATCAGGTTTTTGCAAATACATTGAATGAAGTGCTATCAGGATACGGAGAAGTATTTGAGCAGTGGTTTGATGGTGCAAACGGAGAAGGAAAAGACGGTAAAAAACAAGTTTATGATTGGAATTTATTTCACAATACAGTATATAGAAATCAACCTCAAGCTGTAATATTCAGTGATGTAGGCCCCGGCTGTCGCTGGATGGGTAATGAGCAAGGTGTTGCGGGTAAGACTAATTGGTCTACACTCAATATCAAGGGCTATGAACCGGGACGAGGCGCACCGTCTGTAGATATTTTAAATACAGGAGTGCAAGGTGGCGAGGCATGGGTTCCTGCCGAAACGGATGTTTCTATTCGTCCGGGATGGTTTTATAGCCCGTCTACAGACGATAAGGTAAAGTCGGTAGATAAATTGATGGATATATACTATACTTCTGTGGGACGAAATTCTAACTTGTTGTTGAATGTTCCTCCCGATCGCACAGGGCGTATTAATGCCAACGACTCTATTCGTTTGATGGAGTTTCGTAAAGCAAGAGAAGAATCATTTAGTAAAGATTTGATTGAAGGTGCTGAAATAAAAGCAAGTAATGTGAGAGACAACGCTGCCCAATATTCTGTTGCAAACCTGCTTGACGACAACTATAACACGTATTGGGCTACAGACGATAGTGAATTAAATCCGTCTATTGAGATTGATTTGAAACAAGCGAAGACATTCAACCGTTTGGCATTACAAGAATATATCCCATTGGGGCAAAGAGTGGCATCGTTTAGTGTAAAATATTGGGATAACGGAGTTTGGAGAGACTTGACGGATGCTACAACAATAGGCTACAAACGCATTTTGCGTTTCCCTACGATCTCTACTCAAAAACTGAAAATAAGCTTTACTGCTCTTGCTTGTCCGCTAATCAGCAAAGTAAGTTTGTATAATGCTCCCGAATCATTCTCGGCGACAGAAGCAGTAAATAAAGAAAATAATAAGAGCCTTTCTACATCTAAATGGAAATTAGTATCGCCTGTTGCTGATTTGTCGAAGATTACTGATAATGATGATAATACTTCCCTCGAAGTAAAGAAAAAGACTCCGTTGGTAATCGACTTGGGAGAAGCTGAGTTAATCAAAGGTTTCACTTATATTCCTTTCAATAAAGTACAATCATCAAATATTCTCAGATATAATTTTTATATCAGCTTAGATGGTAAAAGCTGGACACAAGTGAAGAAGAATGCTATTTTCAACAATATAGCTAACAATCCGGTAAAACAAGAAGTTACTTTGTTTGCAACGAATTCAGAAAAAGCCCGCTATATAAAATTAGAACCGATAGAGACTGTCGACTCAGGAGATAACTATTTTGTGGCAGGAATAAAACTGTTTTGATTATCTTTACGTTTTAGAAAAACAAGCCAGATAATGAGAAGTATATTATATATAATATTTTGCGCACTGTTTTTTGTCAGCTGTTCGAGTGAAGAGGAAGTGGATGGTGTACTACAGGTAACAAATGTAGACTTGTCTAGCCTCGCCGTGTATGCGGGTTCGGCTACAGGTGGAAAGCAAGTGCAATTTAATGAATTGAGAAGAACTGAGTTGGCCAATTATTTCTTTGAAGGTTCGTATAAATATGATTTATATGATAATATAAGGATTCAATTTGACAATGATAAATTGACCTATGTTGATTCTTTAGGACAAAAAAAAATAGTATCCAGCTATGTTTACGAAAAAGATTCTCTATTTATAAATAAACTTGATACGGTAAACAAGACTTGGCATAAAGTATTTGTGGCTCTTGGTAATGCTGATAACTTATATAGGGTTAAAGCTTTGGTACGTTATCGTAACGAAAGAGGTAATGATACTATACGTTTGTTTAATCAGGCTGTAAGCTTGGAGAAAACGCTCGAAATGAGAGGGCTTTCTTCACTGAGCGAGATGACAGACCCGAAAGATACCCTTGTATGGTGTAATGCAATTTATCAGTTCAAATGATTCCTAAATCTAATTTGACCGTAAGATGATTTTTTCTAAAAAACGATATATACTTTTTGTCTTATCTGCAATTTTGTTGATAGCATGCAGCAACGAAAATAAGACGGATAATATACGATACATTAGTTCCTCTATTACAGACTTTAATATCTATAAAGGTACTGTATCGGGTCCTGATACAGTTCTAACAAAGAGATTTGATCCCGCAACTGTCTTTACTAGTTTCTATGAACAATACCCTACTGATACATATATATTGTTCGATGATGATTTTGTTTATGTAAATCAGGGAGATATAGTCAAAGAACGCAGCCAGTATCGCTTCCAGAATGATACTTTGTTGTATATTACTACAGGAGGCATAGAGCAATACTATGGAAGTGGTAGTAAAAAAAATCTGAGGATAAGACAGCATTATGTAGGATATAAGAGTACAGATAAGAATATTTCACTATTTGAGGGCATACCGACAGAAAAATTCACTTTAGATGATGCTCTTAAAAGTGCCCACAAAACGAGCCTGCCTGTAGGCGATACGATTATGTGGATTACACGAGTATCACACTTTCAATAGGATATAAGTTATAAAAATATGAAAGGCTTGCACACGCAAGCCTTTTTCGTTGAAAGTGTTTTCAATAAAAATACGTACCTTTGCACAAAATTTAGAGTACAATATACAAATATGGGAAATTTAGTAGCTATAGTTGGACGTCCCAACGTGGGTAAGTCAACCCTGTTTAATCGATTGACAGAAAGTCGCCAGGCTATAGTCGATGAAACTTCGGGTACGACCCGTGACCGCCAATACGGAAAAGTAGAGTGGGGTGGTCAGGATTTTTCGCTTGTGGATACAGGTGGATGGGTTGTGAATTCTGAGGATATTTTTGAAAATGAAATAAATAAGCAAGTAGCCATTGCTATAGAAGAAGCTGATGTAATTCTGTTTATGGTGGATGTAATGAACGGACTTACAGATTTGGATTCGAGTGTTGCAAACATGCTTCGCCGCTCAAAGAAACCAATCCTACTTGTCTCCAATAAAGCAGATAATTTTAATTTGCACGCTCAGTCGGCAGAGTTCTATGCTCTCGGCTTAGGAGATCCTATTAATATTTCGGCGATCAACGGTTCGGGAACAGGAGATCTTTTGGATGTGATAATAACCAAGTTTACAAAAAAGGGAGAAGAGGAACATCTCGAAGATATACCACGTATTGCCATTGTTGGGCGACCTAATGCAGGGAAGTCGTCTTTGGTAAATGCCTTGATGGATGAGGAACGTAATATTGTAACCAATATCGCAGGCACAACACGTGATTCGATCTATACACGGTTCGATAAGTTCAATCTGGACTTTTATCTTGTAGATACTGCGGGTATTCGTAAGAAAGGAAAGGTTACCGAAGATTTGGAATACTACTCGGTGATTCGTTCCATAAAAGCGATTGAAAATTCAGACGTTTGTGTTCTGATGCTTGATGCTACGCAAGGGATAGAGAGCCAGGATATGAATATATTTTCTCTTATTCAGAAAAACCGTAAAGGGCTTGTCGTTTGTGTAAACAAATGGGATTTGGTAGAGAATAAGGAACTGGTTGTGATAAAGACTTTCGAAAATGCAATTCGGGAACGTTTAGCTCCTTTCACCGATTTTCCGATCATCTTTGCTTCGGCTATGACCAAACAACGTATTCTGAAAGTGTTAGAAACAGCTAAAGAAGTTTATGGTCGTAGAAAAACTAAGATTCCAACACATAAGCTGAATGAGATATTACTCCCTATCATAGAGCGCACTCCGCCTCCTGCGAATAAAGGAAAATATATCAAGATAAAGTATATTACGCAGTTACCTAATACACATGTTCCTACGTTTGTGTTCTTTTGTAACCTTCCTCAATGGATAAAAGACCCATACAAACGTTTTCTCGAAAATCGTATTCGTGATAATTGGGATTTGTCGGGTACTCCGATCAATATCATTATCAGAGAGAAATAAGATTTATGTATGATAGATAAACTAAATACAAAAAACTTGCAACTACAAAGATTTCTCTTTGTAGTTGTACTTTTTTGTATTGGTGCTACTATTTACTACTTTAACTACTTATTCCCTCTCCATGCCGATGATTGGGCCTATTCATTCAGAGAGGTACTGGTCGATTATGGTTTCCCTTCCAGCAATGAAAAAATAGCGAGTTTTAAAGATATACTCGAATCTCAATATGTCCATTATTTCAATTGGGGTGGACGCTCGGTTGTTCATAGCATTGCTCAATTTCTTCTGTGGATAGGTACACCTTTTAATGATATAATAAATACATTAGCTTATGTAATTCTAATCTGCTCAATGTACTTTATTTGCAATAAAGGTAAGTCAACCAACGCCTTTTTGCTGATACTGATCAGTGCATCTGTCTGGTTTCTTGTACCCCGCTTTACCTCCGATGTGTTTTGGATTACAGGAAGTGCTAACTATCTGTGGGGAACCTTACTCATTATGCTATTTATATATCCCTATGTGTCTTACTTTTTTGATGAGCGTACGGATTATAAACTTTATAAAACTGTATTGTTTTTTTTCGCAGGAATCATTGCCGGATGGACAAATGAATCTACCGCCTCAGTTGCTACATTATTGATTTTTATTTTTTGTATCTATTATAAGAGAAATTTAAAGCTTCCTAAATGGGCAATTGCAGGCTTGATTGGATTATGTCTTGGCTTTGCTCTGATGATTCTCGCACCCGGAAATTATGTTCGTGCGGCACTCGTTGCTAAGCAAAATGTGAGAGATCAGGGATTATCAATATTTGAAACTCTCTGGTCAAACTTATCTGATATGATGTCTATTCGATATTTACCCTATATGCTTCCTGTCTCGCTGCTCTTTTTATTTTTTTTATTTCTCTTTTTCAAGAGCCGAAAAAATATGGAGAAAGATCAATATAAAAAGGTTTTGTTTGCAGCTGTACTATTCTTTGTTGCAGGTCAGCTTTCTTTCTTTATAATGATTGTATCACCTGTTTTCCCTGCTTGGGCTATGTTCGGGCAGATTGTTTTTATAGTTATCGCCATTGGTCTCCTGTATGCGAATATAGAAATAAGGCACACGTTGTTCCACTATGCGAATTTGATAGCGATAATAGCATTGGTTAGTCTATATGGTGTAGATTATTATAGAAAATACCCATCAATGAAGTTAATATCGGATGTCTATCAGGCTCGGGAAGCATCCTTGAAGGAGCAGGTGGCTAATGGAATACAAGATATTGTGTTTACCGACAAGGTTGCTGTTCATAGCAAATTTCACTACGAAGACCTGAGCACAAATCCTGATCAATGGCTGAACAATAAATACGCTTTCTACTATGGTGTAAGGTCGGTAAGAGTCGTAAGGGCAGATTGAGGAGAGAAGGTCGGATACTTATCGTTGATATTATTTAATCGTTTATTGTATTTGAGGTTATATAAAAAAGAAAAGGTTGTCATCACGACAACCAATCTTTATTGTTAACCTTAAAATCTAATACTATGAAAAACACATAATATAAACGCAGGATATGCGTAAATAGTTTATTTACACTGTATTAAAAATAGTAAAATAGTTAAATAATTAGTTAATTGGAACGTCAATGCTTCCTGAAGTCCGCTCTTGTAAAGGATTCTTCAGAAATTATATTTCTACAATTTTACCTAATCTGATGTAACAAATATATCCTTTAACGTCGGTGTAGCCCATTTTACGGATCTGATCGGCATAATATTTCACCTGACGGATATATTTTTTGTCTTCCTTTTCGCCGAATTTATAATCAATTACAATAACCTCCTTGCCCTTTATCATCACACGGTCGGGACGAACAAACTTGCCTTTGGGCTGTAATATTTGTATCTCGTTCAATACCTTGTATTCACCGCTATACCACGGTGCGACCAGAGGATTGGAAAGGTATTCTTCTAGTAGTCCTATTATCTTGCTCTTATCAGTAGCAGTCACTTCTCCCGCAATGTGATATTCTTCTACAGCTTTCTGTACGTCGTCAATTGTTTTTACCTTACTCACTATTTCGTGCATCAGAGTACCATAGTCTCGCTGTCCCGTGTCTGTGAAAAAGTACTTGTTTTTCAACAATAGTTTTACTCTTTTGTCATAAGGAATACTTGATAAGCTATCTACACTGATTTCTTCTACCGATCTGTGTGTAACTTTTTTGATTGGTATATAATTTTCACCTATTTCAAAAGTCGCCGTTTCTTCATCTATGTATTGAGACAAGTCTGTGTAAGCTTGCTTGCCATCACCTACAGAGCCGCTGTTGATTGTAGCCCATACCAAAGACGATATATTATTCACTTCTTCTTTTTTCGGCTTGGGAGCATAAGCTATCAGTTCGTTTTTTGCACGAGTGAAAGCCACGTATAATACATTGATATTGTCGATAAATGCATGAAGCCGCTCATCAAAATATTCGTAAGCAAAAATGGTGTTTTTTAGCTTTTGTGAATATTTTACAGGAACGAGGTGTAGCCTGTTGAACGGTTCTGTCTGTGGGTGACACCATAGTATCGTTGTTAGTTTATGATCTATCTCCCAGTTGCAGAAGGGAATCAGTACAACATTAAAGCCCAGCCCTTTCGACTTGTGTATTGTCATAATCCGTATCGCATCTTGACCATCCGGGGTGAAAATAGTTTTATTTGTACCTGTCTCGTCCCACCACCTCAGGAATGCATCCAGATCGGAAGAGCTGCGAACCGTGAAGTCGAGCACCATGTCCAGAAACGACTGTATATATACTTGCTCATCGTTTTCCATTGCTTCACGAAACAGATTGAAGATCTCTTCTGTCATTTCATACAATGGCAGTTCTCGTATATGGCTCAGCCTGTCCTCTATCTGTTGAGGCAGATCATCTTTTGCCGAGAAGTATTTGAGCAGCGCCTCTTCGGCATTCATTTGCTTGCTGTATTTGAAATATTCGAAAACAGCCAAGGCCTTTAACGATTTATCCAAAGGATTGTGCAAATGCTTTAATAGCGCAATTATAAGTTTGATGCTCTTTGAGTTGCTTACAAACAGCGCTTCATCGGATATAATATCATAACGATATTTTGAACCCGGGTGTAGCTTTTTATATTCCAACAAGCAATTTGCTACATCTGCTCCCTCTTTCTTTGTACGTACCAGTATGGCAATATCTTTGAGGTTGTAACCTCTTTCCTGCAACTGTTCTATCTCGATAGGTAATTGCTCCAATACATAATTCTGCCATATATGCTCGTCAGTATCAATAAACTCTACTCTTACTCGCCCTTCGTTGTTTTTATGGCTTTCGGGTATCTCCTGATACAGTTCGTCGTAAGCTTTTGTTATCCGTGTGAGGAATGGCTTGAGCCTTGCATTATCAAGATCTTGCAATGATTTGTTAAATGTATCTTGCAGCAACGCCGAACCAATAGAAAATACTGCATTGTTGAAAGAAATAACATTGCGGGAGCTGCGCCAGTTAGTATCCAGCGTATCATGTTCTATGCCTTCGGTTCGGAAATCGATATCGAGTTGTTCATCCAGAAGTTTCCAGTCTGAGTTTCTCCAACGATAAATACTTTGTTTTACATCGCCTACTATGTAGTTTTTGTTTCCGCTACCGAGGCTATCTTTTACCAGAGGAAGGAAATTTTGCCACTGCATGCCCGATGTGTCTTGAAACTCGTCGATCATGTAATTGTTGATTCGTTGACCAACTTTTTCGTATATAAACGGAGATTCATTACCCTCTATGATACGGTTTAGCAGTTCGGTCGTATCCGAAATCAACATGATATTATTCTCGGTACTATATTCCCGAATTTTTTTATCTACGTCTCCCAGTATCCCTAATGTGAAGAAGTAGCGGTTTATCTCGTATGCTGTCTGATAGATTAGTGAGTTGTCATAGTGGTTTATAATGTCGCACACACAGATGTTTAGTTCGGGATATACACTTTCTATTTTATCTCGTGTTACTGAACCTGTCGTTTTGGTGTACCATCCACTAAGGTTATCGGCTAACGTGCGGAACGTATCCGTTGGTTCGGCAATCGTTCCGTTAGCCCATTTCAAGAAGTTAAGAAACGGAGAGCGGGTTCCTCCTTTAAAATCTTCACCTTTGAGCTCGAAGCGTGACATTATATTCAAGGCTTTTTCTCCGATCTGCTGCGATGCTTTCTCAAAATCCCTGATAATGGTAAACAGCATATCTTTGTAGTCGGTCATCAGCTGCTTATCTCTGATGTCTGTTTGCACCTGATTGCTGTATGCTTTGTAGCTTTCTTTAAATATTTCGGACGATAGGGATTGTATATCGTTGCGGATATTCCAGGTTTCTCCGTTTTCTACTTTTTCTTCAGAGAAACGAATCAACCAATCCAACAATAATTTATTGTCTGTCTGTTCCAGATCGTACAGCATGGAGTCGATAGCTTCACCGAGTACCTTGTTTGTATCCAGTTCTACATTGTATCCGCCACCTAAGCCTATTTCACGGGTAAAAGCCCGCATTGTTTGTTGGAAGAACTTGTCAATAGTGCTTACCGAAAAAGACGAATAATCGTGCAGGATACGCACCAGTATATCCCGAGCCTCTTTTCTTACCTGTTCTTCGTTGTATTTATATTCTTTCGAGAGAAAACTTATATGATCCGATTCCTTCCCTGTGGCGATATTTGCCAACTCTTCTATTATACGGCTTTTCATCTCGTCTGTAGCCTTATTAGTAAAGGTTACAGCGAGTATATGCCTGTATGCAAAGGGGGACGAGAAAAGCAAATTAAGATACTTCTCTGTCAGGCGGTGTGTTTTTCCCGAGCCGGCAGAGGCTTTATATACGTATAAGCTTATTTCATCATCAAATGATGCGTGATTTGACATACCCTTCTTTTTGGAGTAGTTCTAATACCTTGTTACGGAGATCTCCCTGTACAATTNNACAATTATCTCGTGGTCTTTTGCCGATCCGCCAACACCACATTTTACCTTTAAGAATTTACCCAACTCTTCCAGATCTTCGTTTGTCCCTACAAACCCAGTGATTAGAGTCACCGCTTTTCCTTTGCGGTTGCGCTTATCCAGCTGAATGCGTAATTGCTGTTTCTCTTTCGGGAGGGTGTCTTGTTCCTCTTCCTTGTCTGTATCATATTTGAAGTCCGGATTTGTGGAATACACAACATTCAGACGGTCTTTCCAATCATTCATATCGATGGTATTTGTTCATTACAAAAATACGGATTATTTCAGGTAGATATATAAAACTACCACTTATTCATGTGTATTTTCTTTTCGTCATACTTATCTTTTACCGAATGGTTTCCCATCGGGTAGCCTATTGGTATTACAACCAAAGGTAAAACTTGTGCGGGCATATTCGTATGCTTTATCACTGTTGCCATTCTGTCCCGATAGGGGTAAGCGGCAGTCCACACGCCCCCCAGATCCATCGCTTCGGCAGCTAGAAGAATATTTTCTGTTGCAGCCGAACAATCGAGATACCAGTACGAAGAACGTATAGTATCTCCACAAACAACAATTGCCATTGGCGCTTGAGATAGCATTTTGGCTGTAGGCAGTTCTTCTGCCATTTTATCCAATATAGCCCTGTCATTTATAATCACAAATTCCCACGGACGGGTGTCTTTTCCCGAAGGTGCAGACATGCCGGCCTTTATTAGTGACTGAACATCTTCATCCGAAACAGGTCTGTCTTTGATAAAACTGCGTACACTTTTTCTGTTATAGATTGCAGATAAGGCGGCCTCCTTTTTTGTTATTTGCTTTTCCTTTTTTTGAGAACAACTCATAAAAGTGATACTACAAATAGTTATAAGACCGAAAAGTATATACTTTTTATTCATGTTTGGCAGATGTTTTATTGTTGAAGTATTGCAAAGATATAAATTAATTTTTATGGATTTCAGCGAAAAGAAAAGGCTGAGTAATTACTTTTACTCAGCCTCTTTTATTTATTAAACGGCTTTAGACAATGCCTTGAGCCATTACGGCTTTAGCAACTTTCATAAATCCGGCTATGTTAGCACCTTTTACATAGTTTACATATCCGTCTTTTTCTGTACCGTATTTCACGCAATTTTCGTGAATATTCTGCATAATCCATTTCAGCTTCTTATCAACTTCCTCAGCAGACCAGCTTATGCGCTCCGAGTTTTGTGTCATTTCCAATCCCGAAACAGAAACTCCTCCGGCATTGGCGGCTTTTCCCGGTGCATAGAGTAGTTTCGCTTGTTGGAATACTTCTATAGCCTCAGGTGTAGATGGCATATTAGCTCCTTCCGATATTGCGATAACACCATTTGCTACGAGTTTTTTTGCATCCTCTCCGTTTATTTCATTCTGTGTTGCAGATGGTAATGCGATATCGCCTTTTTCTCCCCAAGGGCGTGCATTCGGAACGTATTTGCAGCCGTATGTTTCTGCATATTCGCTGATGCGGCCTCTGTAAAGCTCTTTCAGCTCTTTTACATACTCCAGTTTCTCGGTTGTTATTCCTTCCGGATCGTAGATGTACCCGTTAGAGTCTGATAATGTAACAGGTATTGCTCCCAGCTCTATCAGTTTTTCGCAAGTATATTGCGCTACATTTCCTGAACCTGAAACAAGACATTTTTTACCTTTTATGTCAATGTTTTTTGTTTTCAACATTTCGAGTAGGAAATATACATTTCCGTAACCTGTAGCCTCCGGGCGAATGAGCGAACCTCCGAATGTAAGCCCTTTACCTGTGAATGTTCCTGTAAATTCACGAGCCAATTTGCGGTACATTCCGAAGAAATAACCTACTTCGCGACCGCCTACGCCTATATCTCCTGCCGGGACGTCTGTGTCAGGGCCAATGTTGCGCCAAAGTTCGAGCATAAAAGCCTGACAGAAGCGCATGATTTCTGCGGTAGATTTCCCTTTGGGACTAAAGTCTGAACCTCCCTTTGCTCCTCCCATAGGAAGCGTAGTAAGTGAGTTTTTAAACGTTTGCTCAAAAGCAAGGAACTTCAATATAGACGGATTTACAGAGGCGTGTAAGCGTAAGCCGCCTTTGTATGGGCCTATGGCATTGCAATGTTGTATGCGGTATCCCATGTTGGTATGTGTGTTGCCTTTGTCGTCAACCCACGTTACACGGAAAGAAAAGATACGATCAGGAATGCATAGTCTTTCTATTAAGTTTGCCTTCTCAAATTCAGGGTGTTGATTGTAAATCTCCTCAATGGATTCTAATACTTCCTGAACAGCCTGAAGATACTCAGGTTCGTTCGGAAATCTGCGTTTTAAGTCTTGTAATACTAATTCTACCTTCATTATAAAAAATGGATTTTGATTTATGGATGCCACAAATATATGAAAAAAATGTCTATTTGTTAAAAAATATAACATAAACGTGACAGTTTTTCAAAATAGAAGGATTGAGATAAATAAATTTACCTCATATAATACCGTCTCGAATGTTTTTAATATTGTTTTTTTCTTATTTTTGTGATGAATAATAAATAAGAATATAAAACAATGACATACTTGATCACAGGCGGAGCCGGATTTATAGGCTCGAATTTTGTGAAACGCATGTTGGCGACACATCCCGAAGCAAAACTCGTTATATTTGATGCACTTACATACGCCGGAAATCTTGGAACTCTGGCTGAGGAGTTGAAAGACTCCCGCGTAACATTCGTAAAGGGAGATATCTGTGATAAAAATATTACGGAGAAAGTTTTTTCGGATCATCAGATAGACTTTGTTGTCAACTTTGCGGCAGAGAGTCATGTTGATAGAAGTATCGAGAATCCTCAATTATTTTTGCAGGTGAATATTCTTGGTACTCAGAATTTATTGGATACTGCAAGAAAATTTTGGACTATAGGCAAAGATGAAAATAATTATCCGATTTGGCGCGAAGGTGTAAAGTTTTTGCAGGTATCTACAGATGAAGTATACGGATCGTTGGGCGAAGAAGGTTACTTTACAGAAGAAACTCCTTTAGATCCCCGTTCTCCTTATAGTGCAGCAAAAACAGGTGGCGACCTGATCGTAAAAGCTTATGGCGAAACCTATAAGATGCCGATTAATATAACCCGTTGTTCGAATAATTACGGACCATTCCATTTCCCTGAAAAGCTTATTCCTCTGATTATACGCAATATTCTGGCAGGACAACAACTTCCGGTATATGGTGATGGTAGCAATGTACGTGATTGGCTATACGTGGACGACCATTGTAAGGCTATCGATATTGTTCTGCACAAAGGACGTGTAGGCGAAGTGTACAATATAGGAGGACATAACGAACGAAAAAATATAGAGATCGTTAAACTGGTAATAAAAACTATACACGATATTATGGAGAAGGAGCCTAAGTATCGTGACGTATTGAAGAAAAAAGACGTGGCTGCTGATGGAAGTATCGATATAAGTTGGATCAACGACAATCTCATCTCTTTTGTGAAAGACCGTCAGGGGCATGATCAACGTTATGCTATCGACCCTACCAAAATATCGAACGAATTGGGATGGTTGCCTGAGACGACCTTCGATAAAGGTATTGTGAAAACAATATATTGGTATCTCGACAATCAAACTTGGGTTGAAGAAG
Organism: Dysgonomonas sp. UBA7630; assembly: GCF_002483985.1. Classification (NCBI taxonomy): domain Bacteria; kingdom Pseudomonadati; phylum Bacteroidota; class Bacteroidia; order Bacteroidales; family Dysgonomonadaceae; genus Dysgonomonas; species Dysgonomonas sp. UBA7630. Next base: position 57,558 of record NZ_DLIY01000004.1, on the reverse strand, counting down.
TTACTTCGGGCGACTATATGAAGTATTACGAACAAATGTACGGAAACAGATAAATATATTTCTGATTAATTATTTATGGAGCGCCTAAAATCTATATTGGCAGATAAAGTGCTTGACCTATCCTCAGGAAACGGGGAAGAAGTGAAGGCAAAAATAGAAAAGATACAACGCTTTCGTGATTTTGCGAATGCATTGAAGTCTTTTATGATCAAGTATCCGGCTATAGAAGACGAACTGATATCTATGGTTGAGAGCGGAGACTTTGACACAAAAGTGGCTTCATCTCGTGTGGATACAATTATCCGTCTTGCTGATACCGAAAGGGCGCAAGCCGGTAAGTTTACACCTCAGATTGTTGAACCGATTGGTGTAGAAAATCAATCACCGTTGGATGAAAACGAAGAGTTGGAGACCGAAGACAGCTATATCAATCCTGATGATATTCCGATGGAAATATACGAGGGGGAGGAAGAAGCCTTGGTTCAGACTGAAGATATAGACTTTGAGGAGATCGAATCTATTTCGGAAGAAGTTGAAAAAGGTTACGTTCCTTTTGAAGATGTGAAAAGCGAAGAGGACGAGACCCTCGATATAAGCGAAGAGGAAAAGGCCGCAAAAAGAAAGCAGACAATCCGCAGAGTTTTGCAAATAGTCGGTATTATTCTTGCTGTCATAGCTTTAATCTTTATCATCAAATTCATCATGACCCATTGGCAGACAGTTCTCATTGTTCTTGGAATTCTTGTCGCACTGGGTATATTAATTTTCTGGTTGAAGCGAAAGCGTTGATACCGGATTTATGTAGAATCAATAATTCCTGAAATGGACTATTATAGGCAAACCCAATTAAAAGATTACAATTCATTAAAAACAGAAGCTCAGGCAAAGATTTTTTGCAAGCCCACTACAATCGAAGAGCTTCGCAAGTGTTTATCTGATTACCCGGACGAAAAAAAGCTGATAATAGGTAGCGGTTGCAACCTGTTTTTTACCAAAGACTTTGATGGACTGGTGATTTATCCCCATATCAAAGGGCTTCGTGAAATATCAGACGATGATGACGAAGACGATGATGTGTTTCTGGAAGTCAATGCTTCCGAAAACTGGGATGAACTCGTCGCTTACTGTGTCGAACGTGGTTTCGTAGGGCTCGAAAATCTTTCGCTGATTCCCGGTACAGTAGGTGCAGCACCTATACAAAACATAGGCGCTTATGGGGCTGAAGTAAAAGATGTGATACGTGAAGTTGTTGCAATAGATATGGAAACAGGGAAGATTGTTTCGTTTTCGAACGCTGAATGTGAGTTCGGATATCGTGACAGTATCTTCAAAAGGACAAATAAGTATTTGATCGTATCCGTTGTTATTCACCTGAAACGTTCCTTCGTTTACACCCCCAAGTATGCCGATCTGAATAAAGAACTGGAAGAGATAGAAGAGCCTACAGTTGAGGATGTGCGCAATGCTGTTATACGTGTTCGTCAAAGAAAGCTACCGGATGAAAGGGTACTGCCAAATGCCGGAAGTTTCTTTAAAAATCCGTATATAACAAAAGAGGCTGCGGATAAGATTTTACTGGAATATCCGACTCTGCCTGTTTTTCCATATAAAGATGGGTTGGTAAAAACATCAGCTGCATTTCTTATCGATAAAGCAGGATATAAAGGAAAAAGAATAGGCGACGTAGGTACATATCCCAATCAGCCGCTTATTATAGTCAATTATGGCACAACCGATGGAAACAACATCGTCAGTTTTATGAAAGAAGTGCAGGGGGCAGTGAACGATAAATTTGGTATCGAGCTTGAACCCGAAGTTAGAATTTATTAAAAAATTATATTAGCTAAAAACATGGCATCATTTATAATAGAGGGAGGTTGTCGCTTGAGTGGAGAAATTATTCCACAAGGAGCAAAGAATGAAGCATTACAGGTTATTTGTGCGACATTACTTACCGCAGAGGAAGTTATTATAGAAAATATTCCGGATATTCTGGATGTAAACAACCTGATACGTCTATTGAGCGACATGGGTGTCGAAACCAAAAGGTTGGCAGAAGATACCTGGTCATTCAAGGCCGAAAATGTAAATATAGACTATCTGCAAACACCGGAGTTCTTGAAGAGAAGTGCCTCTCTGCGTGGCTCGGTAATGATCATAGGTCCTCTTGTAGCTCGTTTTGGCAGGGCTATTCTCCCTAAGCCGGGAGGAGACAAAATTGGTCGTCGTCGTCTCGATACTCACTTTGTCGGGATACAAAAACTAGGTGCTGAATTTAATTACAACGACGCAGAACAGATATATAATATATCAGCCGAAAAGCTGAAAGGTACATATATGCTTCTTGATGAGGCTTCTGTTACCGGTACAGCTAATATTGTTATGGCTGCGGTATTAGCCGAAGGCGAAACTACAATCTATAATGCCGCTTGCGAACCATATATACAACAACTTTGCCGTTTGCTTACCAAGATGGGAGCCAAGATAGACGGGCAGGGGTCTAACCTATTGCGTATCGAAGGAGTAACTTCTTTGGGTGCTGCAAAACATCGTATATTGCCTGATATGATCGAGATCGGTAGTTTTATCGGTATGGCAGCTATTACAGGGTCGGAAGTTACAATAAAAGATGTAGCCTACGATGATTTGGGGATCATCCCCGACACATTCAGCCGTTTGGGTATTCAGTTGGAACGCAGAGGAGATGATATATATATTCCTGCACAGAAAGAATATACTATAGATACATTTATCGACGGGTCGATTCTTACTATTGCCGATGCTCCATGGCCGGGGTTGACTCCCGACCTAATCAGTGTGCTTCTTGTTGTGGCTACTCAGGCTAAGGGGAGTGTCTTAATACATCAGAAAATGTTTGAGAGCCGTTTGTTCTTTGTGGATAAACTTATCGATATGGGAGCACAGATCATATTATGCGATCCGCACCGTGCAACAGTAATCGGTACAGGAAAACGTCCTATGCGTTCCACAACGATGACTTCGCCGGATATACGTGCCGGTATAGCTTTGCTTATTGCCGCTATGTGTGCCGATGGAAAAAGTACCATACACAATATAGAGCAGATAGACCGTGGATATCAGAATATCGACGTGCGTCTTAATCAGCTCGGCGCTAATATTATGAGGCTGGACTAGAATATGTTCATTCATTGTTAACTTTATGATAAATAAACTTTTATATATTTTTCTCTTTTGCTTTGTTCCCTCAGCTCTACAAGCCCAAGAGAAGAATGAATTTCTCTTTTTGGGAAACATAACTGTTGGAAAGAGTTTGCCTTCGGATCAGCCGATAGTGGCTCAGACTTATAAGTTTAATGATGAGATATATTCAATGACGTTGGCACCTCGATCTCAAAAAGAAATTATTCTTTTGAGATCCAAAGTTCTTGTGTGTGACTTATCATCTTCTCGTACTCACTTAGAAATCAAATCGCAAGGGGAACCATTTCTGTCTTATAATAATAATGCGTTAATACTGTCTAAGATGAATAGTACCATTATGGCTTCAACAGAGTGCTATTCTCTTCATAATGGTAAAAGGTTGTGGAATAAGGGAAGGAGCCTCAATTCATTTGGTTTCTATACTATTTTTGTTGATAGTAAGTCTCCAACAATAGTAGGTGTGGATTCATATTTCCTTAAAGGAGTAGACGCAATGACAGGAAAAGAAATATGGAAAAAGAATATTAGCAAAAGAGATGCAGGAATACCTTATTATAGACAGATAAATGATTCAACTCTATTAATCATATCAGGGGGACTTCATGCCGTAAATATATATACAGGCAAAGGATGGGATTACGATATAAAAACGTCAGACAACAGTTTTAAGAGAGAAGTTATAAGCTATAGCATCAGCTCGGGAGGAGGTCTTATACCCGCTTTGATTGCTGAATTAGTAAGAGGAACTAAAAAATTAGATTATGGTGATATCAATATAGAGGGTGATATAATCATGTATAATAATGAAACAGAGCTTGTAAAACTATCAGCAACGGATGGGGCTATAATGGAAAAAAGAACAATAACAGCTAATCCTAAGAAAAATAGTAAAGATAGTTTAATAGAGTATTGGTATAAAGATTTGCGGTTTGAGGTGAATGATAATAAAATTTCTGTTTATAACTCCAATTCAGCATTAGTTGCGAATATAGTAAATCTCACAAGATTGATTTTTGCGAATGAGAATTTTATATATCTTGCAAAAGATAAATCAATTTATAAAATAGATATTTCACAATTTAATTAAAAAAACGTTTTAGAGTACGGTATCAATTTTTACACTATGACAGAAAATGAAAAGTATCTCTATGATCATTTCCTTATTAGTATAAAATCAGGATTTGAATCTTTAGAAGATATTATTACAGAGGCTATTGAAGCTGTAGAAGATGAAGGCTGGGAAAGCGAAATCTCTGAAGAGTGGATTCGGGATATTTTTGGCAAGGAGTATGCGAAAAATGAATCTGAAAGTAAAACATGGCAACGCCCTACTGATACGGATAAGCTGCATACCGTTTTCGATAATCTTTGTAAAGAGAAAATTGTAGCATTGCACAATGCCGGATATACACAATCCGAAGCTATATATGATGTGCAGGATGTATGGCAAGACCTGGAAGATAATGGGGTAAAACCTATTGGATATTGTTATTATCACGGGCAGGATTTGGAACGTGTAATACAAACGGGGGTGCTTAGTATCGGCTTCTATGGAGAAAAAGAAAAGAATGACAAGGAAGCTATATTGATAGGTAACAAAATTGTGGCCCAACTCAAGAACCAGGGCTTTACTGTGGAATGGGATGGCTCGGCATCGAAGCGTATCGAGGTTGTTGACTTTAAATGGCAAAATAGATTCACATCCGATGATGAAGTTGCCGAAAAATGGGGATATGATAGAGTCCTCGATTTGATGGAAGAATAAAGAGAAGCGGCTGTAATGAAAAGGGGTTGTCATCCTTTCCATTACAGCCGTTTAATTCTATACTTTTACTTTGCTCTTTCATATTGAAGAGGCCATTTTAGATCATCTCCCAACGATTTTGCCGCATGAAGCGCAAAATAAGGGTCTCTTAATAATTCTCTCCCGATAAAAATAAGATCGGCCTCCTCCTTTTGTAAAATCTCCTCTGCCTGATTCGCTTCAGTAATAAGCCCTACAGCTCCTGTAAGCATTCCTGTTCGGCTTTTTATTTCTTTGGCAAAAGGTACTTGATAATTTTTCCCTACAGGTATTCTTACGTGCGGTAGATTACCTCCGGATGATACATCGATAACATCTACACCTTTATCTTTCAATAACGATGCTAATTGTGTAGACTCTTCCGGATTCCAACCATTGTCTACCCAGTCGGTAGCTGATATTCTTACCCATAACGAGTGATCTTCATCCAATAATAACCGTACAGCGTCCACTATTTTAATTAACAATCGAATTCTATTCTCGAATGTACCACCATACTGATCATTTCTTTGGTTGGTAAGAGGAGATAAAAATTGATGGATAAGGTATCCGTGAGCCGCATGTATCTCTATTATCTTATAACCCGCTGTTATCGAACGTTGCGCAGCGAGCGCGAAATCATATATGATTTTTTCGATCTCAATCTCTGTTAATTCTGCCGGAGTATTATCTGTCTCATAAAAAGAGATAGGGGAGGGTGCTACAGTCTGCCAACTATTTTCACCTTCTTTTATTTGCTCTCCACCTTTCCATCCCAATTCGCAGCTTGCTTTACGCCCGGCATGAGCTAATTGTATTCCCGGTATAGAGCTGTTTTCTTCGATTGCTGCTACTATTTCCTTGAGTTTTGATATATGCTCGTCTTTCCATATACCCAAATCTCCATACGAAATTCGACCTTCGGGACAAACGGCGGTTGCTTCCTGTATAACGGCTGCTACACCGCCTACAGCTCTACTGGTATAATGGACAAAGTGCCAATCGGTAGCGAAACCGTCATGCGCCGAATATTGACACATGGGAGACATGATAATCCTATTTTTGAGAGTAAGATTACGTATCGATAAATTACTAAATAGCTTAGACATATATTATTTGTTTATTATTCCAGTCCTAATGTTTTTATGCTTAAATCTATTTCTCTCGGATCTCCGGTATGCTTTCCAGCTACATCCGAAAGTTTTACGGCTTTCATGAAGTTCGCATCCTTCTTATGTAATTTTACATCCGTTAGTTTAATAACGATATTCAACGCTTTAGATCCTACATCGTTCGAAAAGAATGTACCGATACCATACGTGTCGTGTATACGTCCGGCAACATGATCTTTTATTTCCTTAACTGTTTCTAGGTTTAGCGAATCGCTGAATACTAATGTTTTGGAAGTAGCATCTATGCGGTTTTGTTGATAAAAAGAGATCGCCTTGTCTGCAAAAACAAGAGGGTCTCCGCTATCGTGGCGTACTCCGTCAAATAGTTTAGCCTGTTTGAGGCTGAACGAGTTGAAAAAAGAATCGGTAGTGTATGTATCTGTCAATGCAATGCCCAGACTGCCGTCGTAGACCTCAACCCATGCTTCCAAGCCCTTGATATTTGCCGACCGATAACCGAATATTGCGCCATGAAACATAAACCATTCGTGCGGCATTGTACCAATCGGAATCGTATTGTGTTTCATCGCAAAGTATACATTGCTTGTCCCTTTAAAGTACTTTCCCGAATAGGCCTGAAGTGCTCCGATAACTTTATCTTCTACGTCGAAAGAAAAACGTCTGCGAGTACCAAATTCAGAATAATCGGCCTCCATTTCTTTTAGGGCTTTTGCTTTTATGATTGCATTTTCTTCTACATTCTGAGGGGTCGCCCCTGTCATCTGGAAATAAAGCTCGGAGATAATTGCCAGCAGCGGTACTTCCCAAAGTACAGTTCTGTACCAATAGCCCTCTATTACCACGCTGAGGTCTCCTCCTTCTTGAGTAATGGTCACTTCCTCTGGTTTATATCTGAATCCTTCAAGAAAGTCTACAAATACAGGGTCGAAGAAATAGCATTTGGCTTTTATAAATTTTTTCTCTTCGGCGGTTAATTGCAAGTTAGCCATAGATGCTACTTCTTCTTTCATCCGTTCGGCGAATCCTTCAGGAAATTGAGTCTTTCCTCGGTTCGTAAAAGCATATCTGACGTATGCCCACGGATATAGCTTTTGGATAGCTAACATGACGGAAAATTTATACAGATCGTTGTCTGTAAAATGTTTTATTATCATAATTCTGTGGTGGTGTTAAATTGTATAATTGACAAATATACCTTTTTATATAACAAATAAAGAACGCCGATGTTGTAGAGTTCTGCAACATCGGCTTATTTTTAGTTTTTCTTATTTCGGTTTTAAAGAAAAGATATGTTATTCCAGCTTGTGGATGACAAGTCCTGACCGTAGTTTTGGTTCAAACCATGTTGTTTTTGGTGGCATGATGTTGCCCGTGTCGGCAATGTTCATCAGTTGCTTCATCGTGACAGGGTATAAGGCCAGTGCCAGCTTCATCTCACCGCTATCTACACGTTTTTTCAGTTCGTCCAATCCTCTAATTCCTCCTACGAAATCGATACGCTGATCGGAACGCAAATCCTTTATGCCTAGAATTTCGTCCAATATATACTTCGAAGAGATAGTCACATCCAAGACGCCTATAGGGTCGTTGTCGTCGTAAGTATCTTCTTTTGCAGTCAGGCTATAGCATTTGCTGTCAAGATAGATGGAGAAATTGTGTAAAGCGGTAGGCTTTTCAATGTCAGAACCCTTTTCTTCTACAATAAAATGTGCTTCCAGTTTTTTGAGAAATTCGGAAACACTCAATCCATTCAGGTCTTTTACCAAACGGTTGTAGTCTATTATATTGAGTTGGTTGTCGGGAAAGCAAACAGCCATAAAGTAGTTGTACTCTTCGTCTCCTCTATGATGAGAGTTCAACCTCGCTTTTTCTGCTCCTACAAGTGCTGCCGCTGCTGAGCGATGGTGTCCGTCGGCGATATACAGGTAAGGTATAGTTGCAAATATATCCGTTATTTGTTGTATGTCCTCTTGATCTTTTATTACCCAGAAATGATGCCCTACACCGTCTGTTGCTTCAAAGTCATATTCGGCCGGAGTAGATATTGTGTTTGTTATTATCTTATCCAAGTCTTTATTGTCAGGGTAGGCAAAAAATACTGGTTCTATATTCGCATTATTCACACGTACATGCTTCATGCGGTCTTCTTCTTTATCTCTGCGTGTGAGTTCGTGTTTTTTTATCTTTCCATTCATGTAATCATCTATATGCGAACATACTACCAACCCGTACTGGGTTTTTCCATTCATGGTTTGTGCATATACGTAGTAGTATTCTTCCGGGTCTTGCTCCAGCCAACCTTTTTCCTGAAACTTATTGAAATTCTGTACTGCACGTTGGTATACATCGGGATGATGTTCATCTATTGTTTCCTCAAAATCTATCTCCGGCTTTATGATACGGTAAAGAGATTTTTCGTTGCCTTCTGCTTCGAGCCGAGCTTCCAGAGAGCTTAAAACGTCGTAGGGGCGTGAGGCAATTTGCTCAACAATACTTTTGGGTGGTCTTATTCCTTTAAACGGTTTTATTAGGGCCATGCTGTTTAAATTGAATGGATTATAAGGTTAAAAATCAATTAAGGCAATGCAATCTTATCTTACTTTTTGCTATATGCAAATATATAAAAACAATAGCTAAAAGTATCATAATATGTAAAAAATCCAAATACCCCTGATACAAAAAGCATTTTGCTAGATTCTTGAAATTAAAATCAATAAAAGTCATTCTTAATCACAGTATTTCATATATAATTAGTAATTTTGAAGTCCAAAAATTAATATTGAAGAGTTCTTAATTCCCTAATTTAATATATAAAATGAAGAAATATAATTTTAGTGCAGGGCCATCAATCCTTCTCCAACAGACAATGGAGGAGACAGCAAAAGCTATTCTGGATTTTAATGGTTCTTCTTTTTCTTTAATGGAGGTAAGCCACAGGAGCAAGGATTTTCAGGCTGTAATGGACGAAACAGTTGAACTGTTTAAGGAATTATTAGAAATTCCATCGGGCTACTCGGTGCTTTTCCTTGGAGGAGGTGCAAGTTTGCAATTTTGCATGGTACCTTTTAATTTACTAGAAAGAAAAGCGGCATATTTGAATACGGGGACGTGGGCAAGTAAAGCTCAGAAAGAAGCTAAACTGTTTGGTGAAGTAGTTGAAGTGGCATCATCTAAGGCTGCAAACTATACTTATATCCCAAAAGATTATACAATTCCTACCGATGCGGATTATTTTCACATCACTACCAATAATACGATTTTCGGAACAGAGATACATACCGATCTCGATTCTCCGGTGCCGTTAGTTGCAGATATGTCGTCAGACATTTTCTCTCGTCCGGTAGATATATCAAAATATGCTTTGATATATGGTGGTGCTCAGAAAAATCTGGCTCCATCGGGAGTGACTTTCGTTATCGTAAAAGATGAAATATTAGGAAAGGTAAATCGCCCTATCCCAACAATGTTGGATTATCGTACACATATCGAAAACGGTTCGATGTTCAATACACCTCCTGTTATTCCTGTATATGCTGCAATGCAAACATTGAGATGGCTGAAAGCGAATGGAGGTCTTGATGCAATGTATAAACGCAACAAAGAAAAGGCTGCATTGCTATATGACGAAATCGATCGCAGCTCCGTGTTTAAAGGTACATGTCAGGTTGAAGACCGTTCGTTGATGAATGTATATTTTGTGATGACTTCCGAATATGAAGGAAATGAAGCTGCATTCTTAGAATTTGCGAAAGAACGTGGATTGTGTGAATTAAAAGGACACCGCTCTGTTGGTGGTTTCCGTGCATCTATTTACAATGCTATGCCTATCGAAGGTGTTCAGGCATTGGTGGATGCAATGAAAGAATTTGAAAAGAAAATAGCTAAATAATGAAAGTACTTATTGCTACAGACAAACCTTTTGCTGCTGAGGCTGTAACTGGAATCAGAGAAGTTGTAGAGAAAGCCGGATTTGAATTGGTTTTGCTCGAAAAGTACACAGAGAAGAAACAATTGTTAGATGCGGTAGCTGATGTTGATGCTGCAATTATTCGTAGCGATATCTTCGATAAGGAAGTGTTAGATGCTGCTAAGAATCTAAAGATTGTTGTACGTGCAGGAGCCGGTTATGATAATATTGATTTGGAAGCTGCTACAGCAAACAATATATGTGTGATGAATACTCCGGGTCAGAATGCGAACGCTGTTGCAGAGTTGGTGTTTGGCCTTGCTGTGTATGCCATCCGCAATTTCTTTAAAGGTACGTCGGGAACAGAGCTTCTAGGTAAAAAACTGGGAATCCATGCTTATGGAAATGTAGGACGCAATGTTGCTCGTATAGCCAAAGGCTTTGGTATGGAAGTTTATGCTTTCGATCCGTTCTTGTCTAAAGAAGCTATCGAAAAAGAAGGCGTAAAAGCTGTTGGTTCTGCTGAGGAATTATACACTACATGCCAGTACGTATCTTTGCATATGCCTGCTACAGACGAAACTGCTAATTCTATTAACTATGCATTGATTAGCAAAATGCCTAAAAATGCATTGCTGCTTAATACTGCTCGTAAAGAAGTAGTAGATGAAGCTTCGATAGTGAAAGTAATGGAAGAACGTAAAGATTTCAAATATGTAACAGATGTACTTCCCGGCAATCATGCTGAAATGACAGAAAAATTTGCAGGAAGATATTTCTCTACACCTAAAAAATCGGGTGCGCAAACCGAAGAGGCAAATATCAATGCCGGTATTGCTGCAGCCAATCAAATAGTAGACTTCATTAAGAACGGTAATGAACGTTTCAGAGTAAATGGAAAGTAAGATAACACCTATCTAACTATACTTTTTTTGAAAGGGGTACTCGCATAGAGTATCCCTTTCTTATTGTTTAGATATATTTGTTTTTATTGATTTTATCTTATAATAGGGCGAATAGTATTTCCTAATGAGAGGAAAAACTAAGAAAGAAAGTGACATATAAAAAGCAGTAAAATACTGTTACTTTTGTTACTTTTTGAGAAATAGTATTTTCTTAATCGGGTACGTAAAGCATTTCGAAAAAGAAATAAAGACTTTATAATTAGCCTGTCATGTTTCCAGTTTGAGGAAGCAATATTCTAAGCAGAAATGAGTTATATTTGTAAACTGTAACAACTTATTGTAATAACCTGAAAAAAGCTTGAAAAGATCTATATCTTACATATTTAGTATCCTTATTTTTTTATTGTCTGCATATTCTTGTAAACAGGTAAAACTGGAAGATGCAGACCGTAAGTTTGCACAAGGTGAATATTTTGTTGCGGCAGATATGTATCGCAAGATATACCGCAGCATTCCTGTAAAGAAGAGAGAGTTGAGAGGAGAAGTCGCTTTGCGTATGGCAGAAAGTTACAGGCTGATAAACAATCCACTGCGAGCGAATGCGGCGTATGCTAATGCTGTTAGATATAAGGTGAACGACAGCACTCTGAATCTGCAATATGCCAGATCGTTGCAGAAGGTGGGAGATTATAAGCAAGCTGCTCGTTACTACGCTGATTTCTTAAAGCTTTTCCCTGATAATAAATTTGCTCTTAACGGGCTGGAAAGTACAAAGGTAGCTCCGGAGTGGAAAGCTAATCCGACATTATATACAGTGAAGAGGATGGATTTGTTTAATTCCAATCGGGGTGAGTTTAGTCCGATGTTGCTTCCTCCCGATTACGATCAGTTATACTTTACATCTAACCGAGAAGGTGTTATAGGAGATACAATAAGTAATATAACAGGATCTAAGCTCAATGATATATTCATGTCTCGCAAAGATGAAAGTGGAAACTGGATGAAACCCGAGCATTTGGATTCACCGATAAATACTTCATCAGACGAGGGTACAACTTCATTTTCGGCTACAGGCTCGGCAATGTATTTTACACAAACAAAACTCGATTCGGTAAATACTTCCTTTCCATCTATATATGTCTCATACCGTTCGTCGGGGTCATGGGGAAAAGGTACGAAGATAGAAATAAACAGACGTGATACAACCAGTGTCTATGCCCATCCGGCAATAACACCCTTGGGTGACTATATTTATTTTGTGTCCGACATGCCCGGAGGCTATGGCGGAAAAGATATCTGGAGGGCAAGCATGGTTGGCGACTTGGTCGAATTTGTTGAAAACTTGGGGCCGGATATCAATACGGCAGGAGACGAAATGTTTCCGTATATGCGAAACGACTCAACGCTCTATTTTTCTTCAGACGGACACGTAGGGATGGGTGGTCTGGATATATATAAGGCTGAATACGATAAAAAGTCTAAAGGCTGGAAGGTAGAGAATATGAAGTTCCCTATAAACTCTCAGGCAGATGATTTTGGTATAACGTTCGAAGGAAACAAAGAAAGTGGGTTCTTTAGCTCCAATCGTGGCGACGGAAAAGGATTTGATCATATATATTCTTTTGCATACCCGATAATAACCACCGTAGCCGAAGGGTATATTGTGGATACAGACGATGAGTTTGTAACCAATGCCACTATACGTGTGGTAGGGCGTGACGGAACGAATATGAGGTTTCCCGGAAAGAATGACGGGACTTACAAAATGGACGTAAAGCAAGGGGTAGACTATGTATTTCTGGCAAGTGCCAAAGATCATCTGAATACACGTATGTCTCTCAAAACTCTAGCGGTAGAGAAGGATTCAACCTACCTGTTAGATTTCATCCTTACTCCGATCAATAAGCCGGTGGTATTGGAAAATATATTCTATGAGTTTGATAAAGCGACCTTGCTCCCCGAGTCTAAAAAGGAATTGGATGGTTTGATCGACTTGCTTAATACCAATCCGAATGTGACAATCGAACTTTCGGCTCATGCTGACAGAAAAGGGTCGGACGAATATAATATTAAACTCTCGCAACGAAGAGCTGAGTCTGTGGTCAATTACCTGATAGCGGGAGGAATATCTAAGGATCGTTTGACGGCTGTGGGTAAAGGAAAAAGTGAACCTAAGACAGTAACAAAAGCTATTGTAAAGAAGTATGACTTTCTGAAAGAAGGTGATATACTGAATGAGGAGTTTATTGAAGGGCTCACCCCAGAGCAACAGGAGATGGCTGATCAGGTAAACCGCCGGACAGAGTTTAAGGTATTGAGTATTACATATAATCTCGAATAGTATGTTAAGACTGACTTTATTTATAATATCTGCAATAATCTCTTTTGCTGACATAGAGGCACAGGAGTTGAATGCCAAGTTAACCATAAACAGCAGTAAGGTTCCTGCGGCAAACCAAAACTTGTTTTCGGCAATGGAGAGCTCACTCAATCAGTTGTTGAATGATCAGACATGGACAAATACCTCGTTCAACAGAAATGAGCGTATTGATTGCTCTGTGAATATTTCGATAAGTGAAATGACTTCGGATAATAGTTTTGTTGCAGAAATGCAGGTTACTTCACGCCGTCCTGTATATAATTCGACATATATAACTACTCTAATCAACTATAGAGATACTAAGTTTGAGTTTAATTATACACCGGGGGAATCTCTCGACTTGAGCAATATTACACTTTCTAATAATTTGGTGGCAGTAATATCCTTTTATGCTTATGTTGTGATAGGGCTCGATTTCGATTCCTTTTCCTTAAATGGAGGTGCTCCGTATTTTGCGAGGGCGATGGAAATAGCGAATATGGCTCAGTCGTTGAATACAAAAGGGTGGGAGCCTTTCTCCGGCAAGAATGATAACAGGTATGATCTTGCTGTGGCTCTTACCGATGAGAGCTCTAAAGCCTTTCATTCTTTCTGGTACAATTATCATCGCAATGGGTTGGACGAAATGGCAGCCAACGCTTCACGTGGAAGAATACGTATTATAGAAGCAATGGCAGACTTGCAGAAATTGTATGATTCACGTCCTTCTTCTCCATTGTTATTAATTATCGGAGAAACCAAACTGGATGAAATAGTACGCATCTGTTCTCAGGCTACAGCCGAAGAAAAGCAAGCTGTAAAAAAGCAACTCAATCAGATATTTCCTACGAAAGGTTATCTTATAAATAACCTTAAATAAATGTTTTACAAAACTATGCTAAAAAAATATCTCCTGCTATTCTCTTTTATAATTGCTTACGTATCCGCTTCGGCGAATATGGCGTCTCCGTGGATCGGAGGCAATCCGATGAGTGAGGCTTATTCGAGCAAGGATATAGATATTCTGCATGAGTCTTTACATGTCCGCATTATCGATTTTTATACAGCTAAGTATACGGTGATCTATACAATTAAATCAGATAGGGCAGGGAAGCAGATTCCCCTCATTTTTGACACGATGACGGATGTTTCGCAAGACGATGGCTTTCGTGTGTGGGTAGATGATAAAGAAGCTGAGGTCTCAAAAGTACCTTCTTCGTATGAAAACAAGGCGGCTCTTTCGTGGATAGATTCTTTGGATAATCATCTCTTATACTCGCAGGAGAATGTTCCGAATTTGATCGGACTGAAATATTTTGAAGTCGGTCTCTCTGAGGGTGAGCATGCTATCAGGGTGGAGTATACAGTGCGTGCGAATGTGTATGTCGGTAATCCTGTTAGAGAGTTTACGTTGAGGTACAATCTTGCGCCGGCTCGTTTTTGGCGTACATTCGGAGGACTGGATATTGAGATAGATATAACAGGGCTGGACGGCACATTCGAAACGAATTTGCCTGCTGAAAAAACGAGTCTTACCGATGCTGTAACACACTTGTATTTTTCGGAGATACCGTCAGACGAATTTGTTATAACGTACACACCCGAATTAGGATGGTTTGCTAATGTTTTTGTAGCAATTGGACACTGGTTAGTACTTGCTTTTATTCTAGTACTCGGTGTTGTACATGTTTATCTTACTCTAAGATATCGGATCAGGAAGCCAACAAAACGTTTTTCCCCTGTCGTAATAGTTGGAGGCATTTTAGCACCTATTCTTTATTTGTGTTTATATGTGTGGTCATATTCTTTAATAGATATGGTGATAGGAGAATATGCTTCGGGAAGGCATGGGTATGTATTCCTTATCTTTTTGCTATATCCTGTTGTTATGCCAATCTATTTGCTACTGATTTGGATGATTGATAAGATGAAGAAGGATAAAATAAAAAAGGATGTCTCTATTTAAGAAACATCCTCTATCTTCAATCTTGTTTTTCTCATTTGCTAGCCATGTACTTGCCTTGCTGATCGTTGATAGTAGTATTTAATATTGTCAAATACTTTCTATACTGTTTTTCAGACAAAACTGATCTTACGTTAGCCAAGTTAAAGAATAGCGCTTTTTCTGCTGCTTCTTTATCATTGTCAATCAACGCGCTTTTTAGTTTTTCAGTAGAATCATAGAAGATAGCTCTCATGTATTCTTTCTGATTGGAAGTTGCATTCACATATTCTGCAACACTTTCGAATGTTGATTTGTTGTTCAATACCCAAAGAACATCATAATCGTTTTGCGCGTAAGAGCTGGCTCCTAATCCAAGCACAGCTACAACTAAAATTAATAACCTTTTCATAACCAATTTTTTAAATAAACAATCTTTACTTTAATAACCTAAACCTATAAGACAAAAAAAGACAGAGAGTACCTGTTATTTATCATGGTACTCTCTGTTTAATTATCTTGTATAGTAATAACCTAAAACTCTATGCAAAGATAAAATGTATTTATTGAAAAGTAAAATATTTTAACACAAAAATGTTATATTAATGTTCAATGTGATATATATAAAACCTATAAGTGCTCTTTTTGATATGTGAATATGCCAAACCTAAATAAAAAAGAGGTTGCTTTTGCGAAACAACCTCTCCCTTAAGATATATCAGTTTATTTATTTATCGTCTGTCTCTGGCTGAATATGAGATAGCAGAGGTACTTTTAGCTTTCTTTGTTTTCGGTGCTTTATAATTGCTCTTCTTTGTGCTTTTTGTATTGCCTGTTTGAATTTGATTGATCGAGTCGTTCACTATCCATAATTCTTTGTCAAACTCCTTCAATTCGCCCTCTATTTTGTTTTGAGCCTCTTTTAATGTCTCTGGAGTCGTATATATCTGGTTGAGGAACTTATTCTCCATATTGGTAGTCTTGTATATCTCTCCTTCATACAAGCGCATACGGAAATAGTCGTCAATGGTTTTGTTCATTACGTTGTTCTTATCCGAAGCCATAATGGGCATACGGGCTGCATACGGGCGTATATTTTCGTATGGTATCCAAAATTGAGGTTCTCTTAAGCCTTGATCTGTAGATGTTCCGAAGTCTATACCATCAACGTATTGCTGACGAAACAGTACCGGGCAAATAGCTACTGTTTTCACACCTAGCACAGAGTTAGATTGGTCGAAGTACCAAGCTTCTTTTATATAATATCCCAAAGCTTCGTTGCTGGGAATGCTGAATTCATCATAAGAATAGGCATTACCGTTTTTTTGATAAGGTATTTCGAGCCGTTGGAGTACGTCTCCAAAATTGATTTTCAGATTATCCACAAAAAGGTCAGTGCCATTATTCCAATCATAAGCAACAAGGTTCCCATCGCCCATCAGTTTAAAGATCATTGTATAGAAGTTCATCTGATTGCCAATAGGCTGTACCGGATAATATAGAGCAGCATTCTTTCCCTTTGTAAGGTCTAAGAATCGATATACCTCTCTGATCCACGTAGCATTCGATAAATCTTGTGTCTGTGTGTCGTTCATCATCTCTGCGCGCACAGACAATTGAGGTACTTTTGGTCCGTTGTTTTGCTGTGTATTACCTTGTTGTTGCTGTTGCCTTTTGGCTATTCTGTCTCGAAGCGATTCGGGCTGTTCTTGTGCATACAACACAGAGATAAAGCTCAATCCGCAAATAACGACAGCTAATATTTTACTTATCTTATTCATTTTCTTTACTTCTTAGATTTTGCAAATCCTACCTGAGTTCTTACACATCTAAATCCAATATACGAGCGTGGTTGGTTTTGGAACTCGCCTTCACGCATGTCTCCTCTGATGTTGCGCCCTATATCTTTCCACGATCCCCCTTTTACTACCTTTTTCTTTATAGCGTATGGGTCTTCTTTGGCAGCATCGTATTTGTATTGAGGATTCATATCATTCATCATTGCTGTACCCGATTCGGTATAAGCGGTAGAAGTCCATTCGGAAACGTTACCGGCCAAATCATATATACCAAAACGATTTGGTACATAAGAGGCTACACGGGCAGGGATAAGGTTTCCGTCTTTCGTATAGTTTCCTTCTCCGGGTTTGAAGTTTGCCATAAAGCAAGCCTTCTCATCCATTGTACCTTCTTTATCCCACGGATATTTATTTTCGGTCTTACCATTACGTGCGGCAAACTCCCATTCTCCTTCTGTGGGCAATCGGAAGTTTTCGATCGGACGTCCATTTTTTGGTTGTCCCATTTTGTAGAACATGGTTCTCCATTCACAGAAAGCAGTAGCCTGTTCCCAAGTTACACCTACAACCGGATAATCGTTATACCCCGAGTGAGAAAAATACATGCGCATATATGGCTCATTGTAAGCATTGTTGAAATCGTTTACCCAAACAGTAGTATCGGGATAAACGTTTACAATCTTGGTATGTACAAAATCGAATAATGAGCTTAGAGGGCGAACGATTGTTTGGTTTACAGGACGTCCTTCTTCATTGATATAAGCAGTATCTTTTGATATCATCACTACTTGATTGACGTCTATTGCAATATCTGTATTGAGGGTTCGTTCCTGAGGTATCAAACGGTTTCTACGTTTTGCTGCTTCGGTATAATCGAACCATTCATATTTGAAATTCATCTGACGAGGGTCTAATCCTCTAACTCCTGTTATGGGGTGTATAAAAGTCACGCTGTTTATTGCCAACTCCTCTTCTTCCAAAGGGCGTTTAGGTATCGGTCTCCTCCAATCGAGGTATGGTTTTACCGGGTCACCGTATCTGTCTTCTGTGATTTTGAATGCTTCGTTTCCTCCGTAGGCAGGGTCGGCCAGGCGTTCACGAATAATTGAATCGCGTACCCAATAGACAAATTGGCGATATTTGGAATTGGTGACTTCTGTCTCGTCCATCCAAAAATTATCTACCGAAACTCCTTTCGGATTAGCTTTTATATCCCATAGGGAATCGTTCTCGACCGGTCCCATTTCTATAGAACCTCTCGATACCAATACCATACCGTAAGGTGTAGGTTCGGCCCACGACGATCCCTTTTCGCCAACGACTTCACCGCCGATGCTTGATCCTACCGATTTACCACAAGAAGTAAACAGGATGAGTGAAGTTATAATTGCAAAAAACAAATGTTTCATATTTCTTTTATGATCTGATTCTGTCAGTCAACTTTTTTATTTATTCTACTTGTAAGTTTGTATACTCGTCTTTTTTATAATTACAATATCCTTATGCTTTTGCCTGAATGCCTGTCTTTCCGCTTCTCTAACGGCATACTATAGCGTATAAACAATTCGTGGCTTCCATGACTAACCTTCGATATCTCTGATGTTGAAAGGTCGTATGAATAGCCTGCATCTATATTTTTTATTTTCACACCAAGCAAAAATACAAAACCGTCCCCTTTTCTCCAAGATATTCCTCCATTGAACATCTTTTTATATTCGGCTTTAGCTGTAACTTCCAATTGATAGGTCACTGCATCAGATTTAAAGAGAGCAGATGGTTGCAATTCTATCAACGGATTTCCGAGCTTTATATTGTATCCTCCTGTCAGATAATAGATACGAGAAATAGAAGAGGTGGTTTGCTCATCTATATCAAACTTAGGCTGCATTAAGTGCGTTATAGAAGCCCCTAAGTAATAGGTAGGGGTGATCCACGATACACCGAGTCCCATATCAAACTTCTTTTCGCCTATAGCTGTGGTTGGTACTTGTGGGTCTGTTTCTCCTTCAGATTCGTTTCCTGTTCCTCCTTCTCCGCTTGGTGGGTTCTTTATCCCGGAAGCATCGAAGTCTATATTCATCATCCCCCCTTGTAAGCCTACTCTTAGGTGTTTGTTTTTCTTAAACTTAAACCGATAAGCGTATTGCAGCATGGTGGAGGTATTCGTAAATAATCCGAATTTATCAGTTATAACCATTGCACCCACTCCATGTTCCTTACCCAAAAAGTTCATAGGCATATTCAATGAAACCAACGATGTTATCGGTGCTCTGTCGAGACCTGTCCACTGACGGCGATGCAACAGAGAACTTTCTATAACATTTCTTTCTCCAACAAATGAAGGATTGTAAAAGTTCTTCATATTCCAATATTGACTGATCTGGGAATCCCACTGACCATATACAACACCCGAGCCTAGAGTGAAAAACAGAAAGAATAATGTTATATAGTTAAGTTTCATTCACAAATGTCAGTGATAATGGAGTGCAAAGTAAGTACATTTTATTTTAATTAACGGTCGAAAGCCTTGTAAATTGTGTGTTTAGCTATAATTTGTATTTTAAATGTTTGC
Source organism: Dysgonomonas sp. UBA7630 (assembly GCF_002483985.1). NCBI lineage: Bacteria > Pseudomonadati > Bacteroidota > Bacteroidia > Bacteroidales > Dysgonomonadaceae > Dysgonomonas > Dysgonomonas sp. UBA7630. The sequence continues at coordinate 37,975 of NZ_DLIY01000004.1, read as the reverse complement.
TTAGTAAAAAACATCTCGATTCCAAAAAGTAACAACCAACGGTCACAGGAGCAAAGCGTATGTAAAAGTAACACTTTTACGGTATGTTTTTATTGTCACTTTATTTTGATCCAAAATAAGAATACCCTACTAATAGATATTTTTTTCATAAAGGCATAAAAAAACAGGCATGGGTTGATTATGCCTGTTTTGTATATATCTTAAACGTATTTACTAAGATTCACTATCCCATATCAAAGCAAGTTTGAAGTTATAAGCGTCAGGTAATACAGGAGTATCAGGAGAACCATCTGATGTTTGAATATAAAAGGTAACAGAAGGATTAGTTCCGTTTCCATAAAAGATATCGAAACCTATATATTCGGTATACGGAGTAGCTAAGTCTTTATATGCTTGTACGAAAGGTAAGTTTTTCTGTACTTCATAAATGCTTCCATCCGGAGCTTCTTCATTTACAAAGACAGTGGCAGCAATTGTGCCAAATTCATACAATCTCTCATCTATCTCTTTTACGCTTATAGTCGCTTCATAGCGATTGTAAACGTTATTCCATCCCCATTGATTTTTTTCAACCTTAAAATCTTTTGTTTTAACTTCCGAACCTACATAATATTGTTCGGTAATATCGTCTCCACAACCCGTTAATCCGGTAATGCCAAATACAGCCAAAAGAGAGATAACTAAATACTTGTATAGCCTTGTTCTCATATAATAGTTTTTTTATGATTGTTAAAAATACAGATTCTATTTTAATTAAACAACAAAAGCCCACCTTTTGTTAACATCCGCTAATGGATATTATTTTTTTTAACGCATCATCTTCACTTGTTTCAGATAAGTTGATCCAGTGAATTTCTTTATCTCTTTTGAACCATGTGATTTGTTTGCGAGAGTAAATCCGTGTACTTTGTTTTATCTTTTCGATAGCAAAATCAAGAGTCCATTCGCCATCCAGATATTTGAACAACTCTTTATATCCGACCGTATTTAATGCATTGAGGTGTCGTTGTGGATAAAAACGTTCGGCTTCTTCTATCAGCCCCGAAGAAATCATTTCATCTACACGGTTGTTTATCCTTTCGTACAATTCGGCTCTGTCGCGAGTCAATCCTATTTTTATAATTTCGAACGGACGTTCTTTTTTTGTTTGTGTTCTGAATGATGAATAAGGCTTGCCCGTCATCAGGCAAACTTCCAAAGCGTGAATCACACGCTTATAATTTTTTAGGTCTACTTCGTTATAAAAATCAGGGTCTAGTACTTTCAGCTGTGACCGTATCGGTTCCAGCCCTTCTCGTTCGTACAATTCATAGACCTCTTTGCGAAGGCTCTCTTCTATTGTGGGTACATCGTCGATGCCATTGCAGAGAGCATCGATATACATCATAGAACCACCACTGGCTATAATTACATCGTGCGGTTTATGAAGATCTTCTATTATATTCAGTGCATCACGCTCAAATTCACTGGCACTATAGTAGTCGGTAACATCAAGCATACCAACAAGGTGATGTGCAACACGTTCTTTTTGAGCTATAGTCGGCGCAGCTGTGCCGACTTCAAGTCCTTTGAAAAATTGTCGGGAATCGGCTGATATGATAGGCGACTGATAGTGCTCAGCCAAGTTCAGACTTAGTGCTGTTTTCCCCACTCCTGTGGGGCCAAGCAGTACTATCAGGCGTTTCATTAATATTCTTCGTCGCTAGGCAACTGAACATCGTCTAATCCGTCAAAGCCTTCGGCATCCAGTTCGTCCATGTCGTATCCTTCGTCGCCATAGAAAGTCTCACCCGTATCCAACGATGTAGAACTTGCAGCAATTGTTTCGAAGTCAACAAACTGAGTAGGAGGGTTTCCTGTGGATTTAGTGCATACGGCTTGCTCGAGGTTTTTTCCAGTAATGATTTCTCGTAGTTCCATAAAGAATGCACGTTCTGTCATATAATCAAATACGTACATCAATTTTTGTCTTTCATCTTCCAAAAAATCGTTCAGGATAGATTCTTCCATTGTATACGAATCTTCGTCCGAACTTGTATCCATTTCCACAAGGGTGATTTCTTGTTCTTTTTCCCAGTCGTCAGAGCAGATAAAGAATGAAGTCATCTCACCGTCTTTATAATCTACCGACTTAATAATTGCCTGATGCAGATCAAGAAAAGTATTATCTGCATCTATTTGAATCTCACGCTTGAAGTCTTCAACTTCATCTGATAAAAGTAAAAAACGGAATATCATTTTAATTTATGCTTATTTATTTCTGCTTCAAAAATAATAATTTTTTACAACATTTCTGCAAAATAAATGCAGGGATAGGAAAGTAGAATTACTTTATAACTTTCATTCATTTTTTATCAAAACTTTCCGCTTGTCCACTATGCTCGGGATTTCGTTTTCATAATGAGTGACATAGATTAGCGACTTGTTTGAATCACAATACCTTTCAAGAATTTCTTTTACTCTTCTTTTGTTAATAATATCCAATCCATGCAGCGGTTCGTCGAGTATAAGGAGATCGGGATTTTTTACGAACACCCGGGCTAACAATATCAGGCGTTGCTCGCCAGAAGACACGTTCAGAAAAGATACATCTTTGAGATGTTCCACTCTGAAAAGCTTCATCCATTCTAGAGCCACAACCTCTTGTCCTGTGTCGCATTTTCTGTATAAACCGATAGTGTCGAAAAAGCCTGACCCGACAACATCGAGACATCTCACATTCTTTAGATAATAAAGATGCATCTCGGGAGATATGTATCCAATCCGCTTTTTTATATCCCAGATGCTTTCTCCTGTACCCCTTTTACGGTCAAATAACGTTATGTTATTCGCATAGGCTTGAGGATTATCACCGCATATCAAGCTCAATAAGGTTGATTTGCCCGCCCCATTGGCTCCAAGCAGAGCCCACTTTTCTCCTCGTTTGATTTCCCAATTCAGATCTTTTAATATTGTTCGTTGTCCGTATCGGATATGAATGTTTTTTAGAATAGCGGCATTCTCATAAGCCTTGATCTCTCCGTCATTAGATGTTTGCTTGAGTGTCTCCAGTCCTTCGATACCGACAGAGGGGAATAATGAAGTTACAAACTCTTTATCTTCCTTAAAAGCCATGCGAGACATCGGTTCGTATATCTGTTTGTCTTTTATCGGCAGAATATGGGTAACCATATCCGGTATATCGTTGGGGTTGGATAAGATCAATACAATCTGTAGATTATCGAGTTCGGATAAACGGGTGAGCAGATCATTCAAAACTTTTCGGGATGACGTATCGAGTCCGATAAACGGGTTGTCGAGTATCAAAATACGAGGTCTCGATAAAAGAGAGCGCACAATCAAAAATTTACGAAGCTCACCACTCGATAGAAGATTAACCTCTTTATTCATCAGATCTTCTATCCTGAACCACTCTACCAATGTATTCAACCACGTTTGATCGGCATTCTGTACCAAATCTTTTGTTAGAGGTACTTCTTGCTCATCTCCCTTATTCCACCGTTGTTGGTAATAGCTGTTCTGTGTATCAATAATGCTGTATATATCCCTAAAGGCAACACTTTTTACGACAGATGATACAGATCGATTTGTCCCGGATTCGCTAGTGCAAACAATCTCACCTTCTTTAAGTGCATATTTCCCCAACAATATATCTACCAAGAGCGTTTTTCCTCCGCCATTTGGACCAATAACCGCCCAGTGTTCGTTTTCTTTAATCGTCCAGTTTACGGGATGATTAAATCTTAAACTATCAATGCGAGGAGTCGCTCCTTTTATTTCAATTATAATCTTTTTCTCCATAAGTAAGAACTAAGTTACAAAGATAATGAAAGTCGTATGTCGGTGCTTACAGTATTCCGGAATAAAGAATTAATATCAAGCATTTTATTCAAAAAAGAGAGGGTATTTATCTCATTTTTTACATTTCATAAATCTTTTCTTAAAATATTTCCTATAGTATAAGAAATATATTAAATTTGTAAATTAATACAAACAAAATAGGTATTTACCTTAACACCAAGTATATCATTATGAAACTAAGACTTCTACTGTCATTTATGCTTTTAGGGCTATTTGTATTCCCTGTAAAAGCTCAAAATGCAACTACCACATCTACGTCGAATGATCCGGCTGTACAATTAATCAGTGATGATCGTGTAACAATATTGAGGGGAGATACTCCGGGACAAACTGTAGTATTGTCGAATGCTGCCACCAATAGGAGAAAGTATTTTGGTTGTCCTGACAGTATACCATCACTGTGCGCACCAGTAAAAGATGCTCCTCCGATAGAGGCGGAGACCAGACCTATCAAAAATCCCGACCCGGTTGTAGCACCTGTGAAAAAAGATCCTTTCTTTTTGCCTAATCCTGTCTTTTTCCGTATAAATAAATATGTGATAGATGCATCCGAATGGTCTAAGGTTGAGTTGGCTGTGGATTATCTGAACGAGCATCCCGGTTCGACTGTTGTTGTAACAGGATATGCAGATAAGAAAACAGGTACTGCTAAAATAAATATGAAGCTGTCAGAACAACGTTCTAATGAGGTGGCAAAAGCTTTGGAAACAAAATATGGTATTGCCAAGAATAGGATATCTGTGAACTGGAAAGGTGATGGATTACAGCCGTTCCAGCTCGAAAATGATAAAAACCGTGCTGTGTTATTCTTGATAAATCCGTAGATAAAATATAAAACATGAAAAATAAGCGGAAACTTAGTTTCCGCTTATTTTTTTATATATTGATCCTGAATAAACCTCAATTGTTTTTCCAGCATAGAAACCCGGGTCATCTCGTATCCTGCTTTCTGTGCCTCTATTATCGGTCGTGTATAGATATAGTCGATTTCTAAAGGACGATGAGCATCAAAATCAAGTTTCATACTTGGTGAATACGGTCTCATTTGTTGCGTCATAACCAGCATCTCATCCGCATAAGATTCTGGTATGGTAAATTTTCTCTTTCCTACGTGATTAGCACCACGTATCACGTCGAGCATCATCTCTTTCAATAGCTGTGCAGTTGACGGATGATCCACCAGAATATCTGTTTCTGTATTTAAGACAACGGTCATGCCATTATACGGGATGTTCCAAACCAGTTTCATCCACCGTGCTAACTCAAGCTCCAGAATATTTGATTCTATTCTTGCTTGTATGAAGTCGGAACATACCTGTTCCAATACTCTTGAATCTCTACAAGAGTAAGATCCCAAATTGAGTTTTCCATAGTCAAAATGGGCTATATGACCATTTCCTATCTTACTGGAGCAAATAAAAGCCAAACCTCCTGCAATTTGTAATTAAGGAAAAGTTTCTTGTAGATCAGCTTCCAGTCCCAATCCATTTTGTATCAATATTACTATTGTGTCTTGATGTAAGAGGGGAGGGAGTAGCTCTTCTAAGAGGTTATTGTTTGTTGATTTCAACGCAACCAAAACAACATCACATGCAGGCATGTCTTTCGTATTGCTATAAGCTGGAACATCCGATAAATGAAAGTTTCCGTTAATGGAATCAACCTTTAGCCCATGTTTCTTTACATAGTCATAATCTGAATGAAGCAAAAAGTGAACTTCATTTCCAGAGTGAGCTAAGCTTCCGCCATAATATCCGCCTATAGCTCCCGTTCCTATTACTGCATATTTTAGAGACATATTTTTTTATTATAAAGATATAATTTTATGCTTCTCCATTTACTGCTATGTCGTATAATTTATTCTTTGTTATATTTACTTTAATGTATAACAAGGAGCTATTATCGCATTCGCTCTTCTCCATCTTTTTTAACCACAGAGTAAAAAGAGTAACACAGCGTTTTTGCAATAAAACAAATACTTCATTATTTTTGATCAATTACTTAAAATCCAAAAACAATGCCGAAATATCTGACCAGAGTTATTGTGATAAGCTGCGTACTACTGCTTGCCGCAATTATATACTTTGTGTTCAGCCCCGCAGAATCGGCATATTTTCCGCAATGCCCTTTTCATCAGCTCACAGGATTCGACTGTCCGGGCTGTGGTTCGCAGCGAGCCATACATCATTTACTACACTTTAGGCTGAAAGATGCATTTGCAAGTAATCCCCTCTTAATACCGGCAATTCCTTATCTTATCATTGGAATTTATTTCGAATACTTTGGCGGTAAAGAAAAATATCCGACCGCACGGAAGACATTATTCGGAAAAAGGGCTATCATTCTAGTTCTTATACTGATTGTGCTTTTCTGGATAGGGAGGAATATCAGCTTTTCATAATATATAAGAGGGATAACAAGCCACGGGATACAATTTCCCCCTCCAATAGAAAAGAGTGAATCTAATGAAGGGGGAAGAAAATAAAGTATATCTTTTATTTCACAGCTTCTACTGTGTATCCTTTAGCAGCAAGCTGAGCCAGCAATCCGTCCTTGTCGGCAAGGTGCAACGCACCTACGGCAATGAGGCTCGATTTATTTTTCATTATCTCAGGAAGTTTTGCGATCCACTTATCATTACGGTCTTTATTCAGAGCGTTTTGCGACTTTTGTGATACACCACACGGATCGTCCGGATTATTAAAAGCAAGGTTGTACATATTTGTCAACTGCCCTGCCTTGTAGTATGAGTTCAGTTTATCCAACATATCTTTTGCCTTGTCGCTGTTCACGACATAGCATGCCAATGAAACAGCCTGATCTTTCAACGGTTCGGCATCGAACAGAGCATAAATCTGATCTTCGACAGTTTCGAGACCAACAACGGTTTTTCCTTTCTCGGTAGCTATGCGTTGTACATATCCATCGATAGCCTCGTGTGCCATCGGGTTGAACTCGGGATAAAACTTTGTATATAACGTGATGGTGTACAACATAGAAAGCATACCCGGTTTGAGTTGTCCAAACTGACTGAGACCAACACCGAAAAGCTTTTTCAGCCCATCATCCAGCTTGGAATAGTCGTCGGGAGACAACAAAGCTGCATAGCTCTCGCCTGCCGGCATCATCGCCGCCTGTTGCAGTTTGGCCTGCATCGCTGTCTGATCAGACATCAGAAGTTCGCCCACCGTTTGTTCGGTAGCATCCATGGCACTTCTTAGCCCCGGAATGCTATCTACATAGCTCACATGTGCCAGATGGTGTGTACCTAGTATATAAGAAGGCTTTGATAGCCCATTGCCCGAAACCTTCCAAAGCAAAGCGTTATCATACTTCGTTTCGTTCTGAGCTGTGAGCGTGGTAGCAGCTACAAATAGTATCAGTGCAAAAAATGTTGCGACCAGATTTTTCATATTACATTTATTCGTTAAGTTTCTTACAAAGGTTATTTATATTTATCATGCTGACGACTAGAAGCATTTCTTATGGCAAGAGATTATTTACTCCTTTCAATATGACAAAGAGGATATTCTTATTATTTAGTCAACATTATCTTTCTCAAAATCCTCTATTTCCCGTATCGAATCTTGTATTTTCTTTATATTATTCAAGTACAAATATTTATAGATCAGGAAAGAGAAAACCATCGTAGCTGCAATCATAAAGATAAGCAACAAGAGCATAAACGACGACTCGCCGTCGGACGAATATCGCCCCATCAGCTTAGGAAACATACTGGGCAGACCATAATATATATACGACACCGAGAAAGCTACTATCCACACAGCTCCTATAATAATTTCGTACACCAAGAATTTCTTGTAGCGTGTCACCCCCTTCGATATTTCCAGTATTCCCATTTTAGACACATCCGCCTTCTTCAGGTAGCTGATCTTATACAGCTGCCAGAAAAATGCCGGGATAAGCAATGCAAAATAAAGGATACCGGGCAGAGGATGCATACAATAGAACAAGACTCCTGCAAACACACAAGGTATGAGCAGCCACAGAAAGCACTTGTCATACTTCAATAAATTTGCATAAGCGCTTTTCCCCTTATTATCCAACATTTTCTGAATCTTTGATTCATCGATTGTCGGCTTTATATCCGCTTCTTGCCACGTTTTTTTTATGCTATCGAGATCCATATAATTTGGTTAGTTTTGTCCATTCGACATCTGCTTCAACTTATCTTTTATGCGGCTCAGCTTGGTTGCCACATTTGTCACAGAAAGCCCTGTGATTTCGGCTATCTCCTTATACGGTTTATCGTCGAGATAGAGTAAGACAAGGGCACGTTCGATTTTCCCTAAACGGTTGATTAATTTGTACAATTCTTGTATTTCTTCATTGTTGTCTACCACGTCGGGAATATCTGTCGATATATCTACATAGGAAACATTAATTCTATTCCTGCGATAAAAAGACACACAGGTATTGAGCGCAATCCTATATATCCAGGTCGAGTACTTGCTTTCGCCCCTGAACGACGGATACCCTTTCCATAGGTTGAGTACGACTTCTTGATAAAGATCGCCGATCGGATGCTCTTTGTCGGCATAGAAGGAGGCTACTTTGAAGATAATACCCTCGTTTTGGCGTATCATCTCTAAGAATTGTTCATCCCTTTCCTTCGTTTCTTTCATCTATTAGAAGTCGCTTTATTATATATGTCGCAAAAGTGTGCGATTTATCACAATATTAGGAATTTTTTAATGTTTAATCACGAATAGATGATGAAAATATGAAGCGGTAACCAAAAAAATGGATGTAAAAGCTTGTTGCTAGGGGCATGTTCTCAATTCGGGTAGCTACAAGAATAGCCTCTACTGTAAGATATATTTTTTGTTATGTACTATCCATTTTTCATATCTTTGCAAAAAAATGCAAACATCGGATAGAATGAAAAAGATAGTATACTTGCTGATTATTTTGTTTAGCATATCCGCGTGTAAATCTGTTAAGTTTATGACAAGCAACGAAAAATCACTGATAAATAGCGGAAGTGCAGATACTCCGTTCAGAGTATTGCAAACCGACAACCAAAGAGATTCTCTTTTCCTCAGAAAAAAAAGCATCGATCTGGATGCGAAGAACATTGCAACCAACAAAGACCTGCAACTCCTTATCGACCGCCTGCAAATGACACTTGCCGTAGAGTCGGGAGTAGGCATCGCAGCTCCGCAGGTGGGTATCGGGCGCAACCTGTTCCTTTTCTTGCGTATCGACCAAAAAGGGATGCCTGTGCAAGTAGCCATCAATCCACGTATTGTAGGTCATTCGGGTGAGACATTCCTCTTCGAAAGAGACGGATGCCTTTCCGTACCCGAACTATCGGGCACAACGAATCGCTACACATGGGTAGATGTGGAGTATTACGACGATAACGGAACGCTTATAAAAGAAAGACTAAGCGGCGGCTCTCGTGGCGCAGACTTTACGGGCGTGATATTTCAGCACGAGTACGACCATCTGCAAGGTATATTGTTTACCGATAGACTGGCTACTGCCGTTTCTCCTGAGGTTCAGAAAGAGGATTGATGCTGCCATTTGAAGAAAAAACAATCGACAACACAAAAGCAAAAAGAGTAAATCAAGGAAATGATTTACTCTTTTTTTGACGAATATAGTTTTGTATGTATTCGTATTAAGATTAGAAAGTTAACATAATCGCCGTCTAAAGTAAGACCGCGAAGCAAAAGTATAGTATTCATTTTGCACTTATGTTAACTATTATAAATCCTGACCACAACTTTTCTCCACACAAGCAAATTATATAAAGCTCTTTTTTCGAATGTATTCTTTGAAAATAAAAACTGTTTACTAAAAATTACCGATCATCTCTCTATGTTTCGAAAACTCCCCTCAAGAAGCAACAAAAGGTGTAAACATTTATAAATATTTACAGCAGAAAGGGCATTGGAAAAGCGTTTTCGCTATTTGGAGATATCCTCGTAGAGAAAGAAATATTATCGACGTATTGAATTTATAATGGCAAAAAAATAAGTTATAGGATGTGATAAAAGATGAAGTACATCATCGCAAAGTTGTATCCGGCATGCGACAGCACAGCTCCAAATATAGAGTCACACATCTGCTTACACGCAAAAAACAGTCGACTGACAGCAAACATTGACAGTACCCACAACAGTGCCGGAACAGGAAGCAATTTCCACACACCTGCATCAAAAATGATTCCGAAATGAGCCAGATGCGTTAATGCAAAAGCGAGGCTATCGAAGAGAGAAGCCTTTGTTTCACCAAACTTGGGAACAAAGCTGCCATGTATTACCCCTCTGTACAGAAATTCTTCGCCGATAGGGCTGAATAGCATACTGGGTATAGCGGCAATAAGGAAGAAGATAAGCCGATGACTATCGTCCAACACGACAGACGTGCTGGCTTTAGAGATATAGACAAGCGAATTGCTGATTGTGTTGCCATACAAAAGATAAAACAGCCCGTATATAGCTCCGCACGCCAATGCGCCCAAGGCAAAAGAATAAAGCAAACGAAGGTAATTGTTAGGGCGCTTAAAGCCAATTTCTCTCCTGCCCTTGCGAGTGAGAAAAATAAAAGGGGTGAACCACATGATGAAAAAGATGATAAAAGCTGTGCCATATCCGCCCGACATGTTCGCATCCAACACCAGAATAAAACGAGGAACACCAAACAGCAGAATTAGCGCAAGACCAAATTGCCAATTATAGTTGAAATAACGTGACCATATTTTGTGTAGTGATTCCATATCTAAATAAGTATTACGATTAAAAGTATAAATGAAGCATCTCTTTCTATTCTGACATAAGATTCTTCACTTCTGAGCATGGCAATAAAAATACATTTTAAATATCATCCCGAAAAGAAGAAATCCCTAAAATCTGAAAAATGAGCTTAAATATTTACTTAATAAGAAAAAACATCGCCTGAATATCGATGAAAATTGTACTTTTGTGATATAAACAATTTATCGAAAGTATTGATTTAAACTTTTATCGACATGAATGGGATAGACTGGTCTAATTTGTCTTTCGGGTACATGAAGACAGATTATAATGTAAGAAGCCATTACAAAGATGGAAAATGGAGTACACCAACCGAAACTACTTCTGAGAGTATTGACATTCATATAGCTGCCACTTGCCTCCACTACGGACAAGAAGCATTTGAAGGACTCAAAGCGTTTAGAGGTAAAGACGGGAAAATCCGAATTTTCAGAATGCGCGATAATGCTTTGCGTATGATTTCTTCATGTCATGGTATTATGATGGCCGAGCTTCCTGTCGAAGTTTTTGAAGAAACAGTATTAAAAGCTGTAAAACTGAACGAAAAATTTGTTCCGCCATACGGAAGCGGAGCTTCTTTATATATCCGTCCGCTACTGATAGGCACAAGTGCGCAGGTGGGCGTAAAACCTGCTGCCGAATACATGTTTCTCGTATTTGTTACCCCTGTAGGCCCATACTTCAAGGAAGGGTTTAAACCTACTCCGGTTGCCATCCTGCGAGGATACGACCGTGCAGCACCGCTGGGTACAGGTACAATAAAGGTAGGTGGCAACTATGCAGCCAGCCTCGTGGCAGGACACAAAGCACACGAAATGGGATACTCTGCCGTTCTGTATCTCGATGCCAGAGAAAAGAAATATCTGGACGAATGCGGCCCTGCAAATTTCTTCGGAATAAAAGACAATACATATATCACACCGCTTTCGAGCTCGATACTTCCTTCTATCACCAACAAGAGCCTGATGCAACTGGCCGAAGATATGGGAATGAAGGTAGAACGCCGTCANNGGACAAGTGGGTACAGCTGCCGTAATCAGCCCGATATTAAGAGTAGATGATCTGGACGAAAACAAGTCGTATGTGATATCTAAAGATGGTAACGCAGGCCCTGTAAGCACCAAGCTGTACAACAAGCTGAGAGCGATACAGCAGGGCGACGAACCCGACACACACGGCTGGGTAACAGTTCTCGACTGATCGGGTATCCATACTCTAACAACTTGTTTGCTTGTCTACAATAGTAATTGAATAATGGCAGAAGATAACAATATACAACCCACCGAGAGAATGGTGCTACGCACCGAAGACCTTGTAAAGCGATACTCGTCGCGTACTGTCGTAAATCATGTCTCTATAGATGTGAAGCAGGGCGAGATTGTCGGCTTGCTAGGCCCCAACGGTGCAGGGAAAACCACAACGTTCTACATGACCGTAGGATTGGTGATGCCCAACGAAGGCAAGATTTTCCTCAACGACACGGAGATAACCAAGTTCCCTGTTTATAAGCGGGCGCAACATGGCATCGGCTACCTGGCACAGGAAGCCTCCATCTTTCGCAAGATGACTGTGGAAGACAATATCCGGTCGGTACTGGAAATGACAAAAACATCATCCGAGTATCAAAAAGAGAAGTTGGAAAGCCTCATCGATGAGTTTGGGTTACACAAGGTTCGCAAAAATCTGGGTGACAGGCTATCGGGGGGGGAACGCCGCCGCTCGGAGATTGCCCGCTGTCTGGCTATCGACCCTAAATTTATCATGCTCGACGAGCCTTTTGCGGGGGTAGACCCTATTGCTGTGCAAGACATTCAGGAGATTGTGGCAAAGCTGAAATATAAGAACATCGGGATTCTCATCACCGACCACAATGTGGACGAAACGCTGAGTATCACCGACCGTGCATATCTTTTGTTCGAGGGGAAGGTATTGTTCCAAGGAAGTGCCGAGCAATTAGCTGAAAATGAAACGGTAAGAGAGAAATATCTCGGACGTGACTTCCAACTGAAACGACGCAATTTTGAACATTTGAAATAGCAGAATAAAAAATAACAGGGAGCGCAGATTGATATAATCTGCGCTTTTTTTATGGCTGAAAATAAGATAATATAAGAACAACATATATATAAGTTAANNCACACAGAGATCGCTTTTTGATATTCAATATAAATAAAATTTATAAAAAAAATACTACCTCCAAGAAAGCTCTTATACCCAAACCATTACACCCTGCCAAACTACCATAATAAAACAAATAAAATTAAAAATAGGGGATAAAAACACACTAAAGTTGCATTTCTATATCACAATAGGTATTTTTACAATCAAATAGATACCAATCTAAAGAAGAATACACAGAATTATATCCATTTTTACAAAAACTAAACCTATGTTAAAATCACACTCAAGACATACAATGTTTATAAAACGATAAATAATTAAGAATCTCTTGTTAAACCTAAAATCACAAAAAAATGAGTAAAAACAAATTTTTATCAAAATGCATTTTATTGCTATTTTTATGCGCTTGTTTCACAGCATGTTCAAATGAAGAAATTTCGAAGAACACTTCAAACCAGGAGAATACAAATGAAGAAACTAAACTAAAAGCTTCTATTGACAATTATTTCGATTTCGAGGCTGAAAGATTGAATATGATCGATCTAAAAGGGAATTTGGTTAAAGGAATTTTAGTTCCATGGGTAAGAGAATCGCCTAATGCTGGCGTCTCCAGCGAGTGGATAGATCATAACTTTCATGTATCAGGAGCTAAAAGAATGTATACTAAATCAAATGGATGGGAACTAGTATATAGTAATATATTAGAAAAAGATTCATATAAGTATATTGGTTTGTACAATAAGTATACAGGAATTTTACGTTTTTTTGTCTATATATTTGCAGACCCAGGCAATCAAGGATCATCCCAATCGGTATGGGGAATTAGTGTCAACAAACAGACCTCTTTGATGAACTTTAACAAAAATACACCTCTACCAGCAGATAAACCTGACCCTGCACCTGCGACAATCTCAACAACTGAAGGTACTTTCTCCAATGGTAAATTCACATCGATAGGATTGGCTAATAATACATGGTATGCCTTCGAAATTGAATGCGCATACGCCCCTGAAACGATCTCAGACAGTAGCTATTTCTTTACAATAATGGGTAGAGCTATTAATAAAATCACTACAGAAGGAACAGCTACTACTACAGGAGAGATTACTGGTACAATTAAAGCCACAGCATCTTCATCATCCTCTCCTTCAGTAAGCTTTAGCAATATGTTCAACAATACTTTAACAAATACAATATCAGCGACAAGTAATACTGGTGGATATGTAGGAGATAAAATTGATCAAGGAATAAAAAAGAACGATCCGTTCTTCAAAAGTCTTTGGAGCAATATAAAAAGTAATGCATCAAAATGGGTTACTTCCGGATTAGAATCCGGTGCTAAAAAAGGAATTGAATCCATAATATCATCAGGAAGTTCTCTTGCTGTAGATGCGCTAAAAGGTCTTCTTGGAGGTTTAATCGGTGACCAAGATAAGGTTAGTAAGGTAGATCTAAAAGTACAGTTAGATTCTAAAATTAAAATGGAGTCAGAACAAATACTTGCAGGATGGACTGATAGGAGATTAGCAATACCAGGAGGTCCTGACAAATCTCTATTATACAATAAACCTCTGGGAGTATGGAACTTAAAAACAACACCTGTAGTAACTGTCCATTCTAATCGTTGCATTTACTATGTCGACAGAAAGGCTCCTACAAGAATGGCTGGGATGAAGTTCTATTTTACATACTCCATTGAGAATTATTCTATAATACTAAATCCTGAAATAGAAAAAGAATTTAATATTTCAGGACCTTGGGCTACAATTTTAGTAGAAGGGACAAGTCAACCAGATACACCTTTAAATAAACCTTATGGTTACATTGTAAATGGAAAGCTCTCCGGAAATAAATATGAGGATATTAAATTCTACACAGGGAATACTGGACTATATTATGAAACACAAGTATATTTTGAATCAACAAATGGTAGTGGAGACAAAAATCATCATATGAGTAATAGAAAATTTAAAGTATATATTTCATTCAATATTACACATAAGACTAATGGTAAAAAATATTCTTTCAGTAAAATGTTTGATGCAAATAGAGAGTTCAAAATAGAGAGTACTTACAATGCTTATCTAAATGAAGGTAATTATCATCCTGAGTGGGGTTCGATGTATGATTAACATAAAATATACCTAACTATTTATAAACGAGTAAAGAAGGAGCTGTTCTTAAGAAGACAGCTCCTTCTTTTTTGCCCAAAAGCCCATACTCAGTCTAAAAAAAGTCATATTACAACACAAATAAAAGACTACTAAACAATTATACGACAATATTTTAACAAGAATCACACCCTACAAAAAGTCATATCAGAGCTTACACCAGCCTTATTTCCAGTCAATTATTACTAATTTCAAAACACATAAAATTCTATGTTTAACGCTAAATTATGTTATCATGAAAAAAGCTTTGTACACATTTATCGCTGTTTTTGTATTTACACTTACATGCAGTAGCCTGAAAGCCCAGTCAGTCGACGTATTTTTCACAAATGACAAGCTAAGTTCTGACAAATCGAAAGTGACTGCTGATGTTTACAGCAGCCAGCCGTCAACTGTTGTTTTCGAATTGAGAACAAGCAAGCATCCTTCTTTTTCGTACAGTGCAGCCGGATATAAGGTGATAGATTGGTCAAATTATATGAGCTGCTATGTGCCCAATACGAGTACGATGGTTACTTACATGACAGTAAATCTGCCTCAGGGATACTCTCCTATCGAAATCTATTTAACAAATTACCCTACAGTAATAATGCTACTCAGCAAAGTAAACGGAGTTGCAGCTAGTACCCGCCCAATTGTTTTCGCAAATTATTATTGAAATTTATTCATAATACAAGATCAAAAGCGTCTGGATATTCAGGCGCTTTTTTATTTCCGACTCTACCCTGCGATTTTATTATCACTACAAAAACATTACCTTTGCAATCTATCCTAAAACATTATGACAAAAGCTATTTTTTTTGATATAGACGGCACGTTATTAAGTTTCAAAACACACTCGGTTTCACAATCTACAATCGATGCTATTAACGAAGTAAAGAGACAAGGCATCAAGGTTTTCCTTGCCACAGGTCGCTTGAGAAAGCAGATACAAAATCTGGGAGGCTTGGAGTTTGATGGCTTTATAACCGTAAACGGAGCGTATTGTGTAACTACCGATCATGATGTTATCTTCAAAAAGCTGATCCCCAAGGAAGAGCTGAAGTCGCTGATCGAGTATCAACAAAACGAGGTGAAATTTCCTTTAGCCTTCATGCTCAACGAAGGTTCGTTTGTAAACTATGTAGACAGCAATGTGGAAAAGATAGCTAACCTTGTGAAGGTAAATGTGCCTCCTGTAAGAAACCTAGAGGAGATGATCGATCAAGAGGTTCTACAAGTAAACCTGTATGTAGATGATGCGTTGGAAAAAAGAATAATGAACGAGGCATTGGTAAGTTGCCATGCCAGCCGATGGCATCCTACATTTGCCGATGTAAATATCAAGGGGATAAACAAGAGCACAGGGATAGATAAATTTCTCGAACATTTCGGCATCCACAAGTCCGAGACGATGGCTTTCGGAGATGGAGGCAACGATATAGAAATGCTTCGCCACGTGGCTATCGGCATAGCGATGGGAAATGCCGGCGACGATGTAAAAGCGGCGGCCGACTACGTTACCGATGACATAGACGAGAATGGCGTTGCAAATGCATTAAGGCATTTTGGAGTAATAAAGTAAAAAGAGGTGAAAATCCCTTCCACCTCTTTTCAAACCTAAAATCACCTAAATTCAGGAAATACTGTTCCTAGTTATTTAGACAAGGAATTGCATATCTCCAAATTCACCTTTTTTACTCGTGGTTCGTCCACTTTTATTTCTTTTCTATCGTATGTTATGAAGCCGTTTACTTCGCCTTCCACATCCGTAGTCTGGGTGTAGACAGCAGCAGAGAAACCGGCTTTGATAAGCTTTTTCAACTGTTCGGCATACTTCACATATTCGTCTGTCACTTCTTTGGCATTCTTAAACTGAACGTATCCCCAGTTTTTGTCAGGCTGCCACAGATGGTTCTGAAGCGGAAGACCTATACCTCCATACTCTCCAAGCACTGTAGGACGTTCGGCATCGTAGAGATACATGTCAGGGCCCGGATAGTTGTGCAAGTCGAGCATATCGCCTGTACGGTAGAAGTTACCGCCACTAGCAGGGTTTACAAGGCGAGAAGGATCATACGCTTTTGTCCATTCGGCAATCTCCTGTGTTTTGAACTGTCCCCATGCTTCGTTGAACGGAACCCACACAGCGATAGAAGGATAAGAGATCAGATAATCCATAATCGCTTTCCACTCCTGACGATAGTTTGCTTCCGACTCGGCACTACGAATCAGCTCCGATCCTTTGAAGTAATCTCTGTTTTGCCACTGTGGCGAACGGTCACCGTTAGGCATATCTTGCCAAACCAATATCCCCAGACGATCGCAATGCGTGTACCAGCGTGCAGGCTCTACCTTCACGTGCTTGCGTATCATATTGAATCCAAAGTCTTTCGTTTTCTGTATGTCATACACCAAAGCCTCATCGGTAGGTGCGGTATATAGTCCGTCGGGCCACCAACCCTGATCGAGCGGGCCAAACTGGAAGTAATCTTTATTGTTGAGTTGCAAACGCATAATGCCATTATCGTCACGCTTGAACGAAACCTTACGCATGGCCGTATAGCTCTTTACCTTATCCTGAGCTTTGCCTGCACTGTAAAGCGTTACTTCTACATCGTACAAGAACGGACTTTCGGGCGACCATAGTTTAGGGTCGGCGATAGGCAATTCGAGCGTCTGTCCCGCAACGGCTTTTCCCGAAGCTACAGTTTGTCCTTTATCTTTTACTACTACCTCTACAACATCTGAAGATGAAGTATTTGCCGCACATACATCGAATGCTATTTTCTTCGTATCGAGGCTCGGTATAGCCTTAATATTGGCAATATGTTTGTTATTCACCGGCTCTAGCCACACTGTTTGCCAGATACCCGACACAGGAGTGTACCATATACCGTGAGGGTCTTTGTGCTGCTTGCCGACAGGCTGATAGCCGTCTGTGGTAGGATCCCAGACTTTCACAACCAATTTTTGAGCACCCGATGTAAGGAAAGGAGTAACATCAAAGCTGAACGGAGTATATCCGCCCTTGTGTGTACCCACTTTTATATCGTTAACAAAAACCTCTGTCTTCCAATCTACCGCACCAAAGTGAAGGATTACATTCTTACCCTTCCACGACGATGGTACAGAAAAAGTTCGTTTGTACCAAAGTTCGTTTTTTGCTCCAAGTTCCTTTTGCACTCCCGACAGGCTCGACTCTACAGCAAACGGAACAAGTATCTGTCCGTCGAAACTGCGAGGTTCGGCTTGTCCGATGGGTAAGATTGCATATTCCCATAGTCCATTTAGGTTTGCCCACTCGGTACGCTCCATTATCGGACGTGGATACTCGGGCAATATGTTTTTGGGATCAAGCGATTCTGCCCATTTTGTTTTTATCTTATCTCCCGCTGGTTTCCATTGGGCAAAAAGACCAATACTGGTGACAAATAAAATTAACAATAAAAAATTCTTCTTCATATCTTATATTTTGAGTTAATGATTCCTTGTAGAATAAAGCTTATTCTATAAAAATTAGCGATATGTTATGTTATTCTTCGTGTAGTGAGAGAAAGAAAACTTTCGTCTTTCTTTACTTCCCGAACGAAGCTTATGTTCTGGGCTCGCTTCGTCCGGGGCAGTAAATACCAATCATTAATTAGGTTGCAATCTCCTATCTATTACAATCACTATATCTTTAAAACACAGGCTTATCTGCCGAAGAAGACGGTTTGCCTCCCTCTATATAAGGCCATGAATTGTTATCCCATTTTACCTGATCGAGCAGCAGTATACGCCCATTGGGGTGGTTAAGGTCTACGCCATGGTAGAATATCCAGTCGTTGCCTGCCTTGTCCTGTACGATTTCGGAGCAGTGTCCGTTGCCTACAAAGCGGGAGCTTTTGCTTATCACCACCGTATAGCCGTTGTCCATCATATCCTTGCCAGTCTTATCCACATAAGGGCCAAACAATGATTGTGAACGACCAACAACAAGCTCGTACGTACTGTTTGCACCTTCGCAACAACTGCCTATAGACGCAAACATGTAGTAATAATTTCCTTTCTTGTGGATATATGTTCCCTCAAAGGCTGTTCCGGCTATTTGCTTTTTCTGCGCTCCTTCTTTTACCGACAGTCCGTCGTCGCTCAGCTCTATGGCATAAATGCCTCGGAAGCTGCCCCAAAAGAGGTATTTCTTGCCTCCTTCTTCGATGTAAAACTGGTCGATGGAATTCTGAACGCCGATCTCGTTGCTTCTAAAAAGCTTTCCTTTGTCGGTGAATGGTCCTTCGGGCTTGTCGCTAACAGCTACGCCAATGCCGCATGTCCACTCGCCACCCCATACCGACATGGAGTAGTACAGCACATATTTGCCGTTGATGTAATTAATATCAGGCGCCCACAAACCTCCGTTGGGCTCGAAGGTGGGGCGTGTGGCATCCGTAAATGCCGTTCCTAAAAATGTCCAGTCTACAAGATTATCCGACCTGTAGATAGGAGTATTTCGTGTATTCTCTGTTGCATACAAATAAAAATGTCCATCCTGTGCCTTTATGATTGTTGGGTCGGGCAGGCTCAGAGCCACTACAGGATTTGTATATTTCTGATTTGGAGTTACAGGTGCTCCTTTTTTAGAACTGCTACATGCATTACATCCCGTTGCCACAAGCAATTGGAGAATGAACATATATGTAAAAATTTTCTTCATGGTATTATTCAAATTTTATTGCATTATCTTATGACATGCTTTTCGTAGCGTTCTGCACTGCTAAGTTAGCATGCCAAGAATAAAAGATAAGTATACTTTTCAACCAAAAAAGTGTCAAAATAAGCCAAATTCGGCTTTTGACTAGTTTTTATTACTATTTGACCGATTTTTATCATTAGCGCCACTCTGCTTTAAGGCTGTTATATTGGGTTGGAGATGGAGGGAGAATTTGTTTTAGATTCTTATCATCCCGACCAAAGGGGAAGGATCTCTCCTTGTAGACAAGAGATGTTTGGCGCTGCCGATTTTCAATTCACTCTGTTCAACATGGTAAAGAGGAATTAAACATTAATATCGCAGATTTACTTTCAACCATTTATTTTAAATTATTCACTCTAAGATCGAATAAGAATATTCATTTTTCACAAGGACACACAAACCGATGCCTACATTTAAGAAGATTTTTTGAAATTAAAATCACACAATGATTATTTTTTAGGTTGGAAAATACTTACTATAACTTTTGCCTTTAAACAATATAGGAATGACAGTGTAAAGTTGTATTTTTTATTCAAAAACATGTAAATATTAACCATTTAACAGATACATGTTATTTTGAATATTTTTATTAAAATGCATCTCTTATATTTGTTTTAATAGTCTATAAACTTTATTAACCTTTAAAATTTAAGTATATGAAAAGGATATTCTTTTTTCTCATTGTGGCTATTCTGATTAGTAGTTGTAGTGAAATCCGTGATGATTTTGATTTGGACACAAATGTAACCGCAACCAGAGGTGATGATTTTGTTTCTGAAAGAAAAGCCTCAGAAGTAGCAAATAAATTCTTCTTAACAGTTTCAAATAATAAAAATAATATTGCTAACTCCATAAAGACTATAAAAGATAAAGATACCGATACTCCTACAATGTATGTAATCAATTATAAAGAAGGGGGATTTGTGATAGTAAGTGCAACAAAGAAGTACTATCCTATTTTAGCATATTCTGAAAAGAATTCGCTCGCTATAGAAACGATAAATGAAAGCTTAAATCAAGGTGTATTTATTTGGTCTGAAAATGTAAAAAATAGAATAAAAGAGCTCAAAACAAAATCTTTTGATGAAAATACATCGAGTATAATAAATAATTCGTGGGCACTTTACGAGGAACTTGATTCGAAGGAATCTAATAAAACAAAAGGATTTTATGAAGATGAAATGGCGTTTAGACAACGTTTGTCAGAATTATATTCAAAATACCCAAGTTTCTCATTTAGCCCTTTATCATCTGCTGCAAACTTTTTGCCTTCAACCGAATATCGGAACTTATGCAATATAGCCAATATGTACGGTTCATCTCTCCAACATACAATTATTGGATATAAATCTAAACCTACACAAGAAGTTGGTCCTCTTATTAATACTGTATGGCATCAAGGCTCTCCTTATAATGGTATGTGTCCAAATGAATATCCTGCAGGTTGTGTAGCTATTGCTATGGCACAGATGATGAAGTTTTATAAACACCCAACTAAGTATAACTGGAATAATATGCCTAATTACACCGGAACAGTGGATACACAAACGTTGATTGCTAATATTGGTACATCCGTAGAAATGGAATATGGTAGTAATGGCTCGGGGGCTGATTACGAAAACACGATAATAGGCTTCCAATCTATGGGTTACAATACAGTACCCAGTAACCCTTTAGTGCCACTGGGATATAACCATACAGATGTCGAAAATTACCTTCTAAATAAAAAGCAGCCTGTTTTTATGAGTGGTTTTAGAACCAAAGAGTGGTTAGGTCTTATTTATAAAGATGGACATGCCTGGGTAATTGAAGGAGCAAAATCGAAAGACTTAACTTTAACTTATTTTGTTGAATATAAAACGGCTAACGGATATTCATCTTTGGGAGGGCCTACAGGGGATAACCCTGCATCTTCTTCTGGACACGGTTACCTATATTTCTATATCAATTGGGGATGGGGAGCTAATGGAGGAAATGGTTGGTTTAATTTTGATAACTTCAACTCTCAGAATGGAAATTATCAATATAAACAACAAGTTATATATATAGCACCTAAATAAGTATTCTATAAAGACATAGAGTAGAGTCATTCTCTTAATGACTCTATTTTTTTAATTCCAATCGATAAACCCCGACCCTTTTTAATATTTTTGACCTATTTTTTACCACAAAATAAGCTTACCCAAGAGTTCGTATGTTCGCAGATATACTGTATTTTTACAAAAATGAAAAACAGAAGACTACTTTTCACCATTTTTCTGACCGTTTTTTATACCATAAATCTATTTGCTCAGGAAAATTCCAATTTTCACTTCCGAAAGATTCAGGTAGATGACGGGCTCTCGGAAAACGCCGTGTACTGTATCCTACAGGACTCGAAAGGCTTCATGTGGTTTGGAACCAAAGACGGACTCAACCGCTACGATGGGGATAACTTCCGCATATTCAGAAAAAACAATCACAACAACCAGTCTTTGGGCAACAACTTCATCCGTTGCATTGCCGAAGGAAAAGAAAACATACTCTATGTAGGTACTGATGCCGGACTATACAGAATGGATATGACCGACGAGAGTTTTGCGAAGATAAATACCAAGACCGCCAACGGCATAGAGGTTACCTCAGCCGTAAATGCATTGTACATAGACAAAGACGGCAATCTGTGGATAGGAACAATGGCGCAAGGCATATTTATGTACAACCCCGCAAAAAAGACACTGAAAGCCATAGAGATAGAAAAATACAGGCTCGGGCTGAACGCCGCGTGGTCTATCATAACCGACAAATCGGGATCGATATGGGTAGGTACAAGGCTCGGGCTGCTCAGGTACAACCCCGACAAAGGCAAGCTGGAAGCGCCCAAAGGCATGTTTAGCATACAAGATAATTCGCAAAACGAAATCTTGTGCATGCTCGACGACAACAAGGGCAATCTCTGGCTGGGCACATGGGACGATGGCATCAGGCTCTTCAACAAGCAAACCAACGAGTACACTTCGTTCTTCGGGCTGGGATCTAAGTCGTACTATATTACGCACGTACGCTCTATATTTCAATATACCGACAACTCGCTGCTTATCGGTTCCGACGATGGGCTGTACCTCTTTAATACAGACACCAAATCGATAAGACGACTCGATGCCCCTCAGGTGAAATACAGCCTCAGCGACCAAAATGTATACTCGATAGCCAAAGACAAGGAGAACGGGATATGGATAGGCACTTACTTTGGAGGAGTAAACTATCTGAATACCTCGCTACTCAATATAGAGACTTACTACCCCGATGTTTTGCACAACCTGCTCTCGGGAAAGGCGGTCAGCCAGTTTTTGGAAGACAACTCGTCCAATATCTGGATTGCCACCGAAGACGGCGGGCTCAACTACTTTGATACCAAGACAAAGGTATTTTCGCAACCCGTAAAGACTTCATACCACAACACCCATGCCCTGATGATAGACGGCGATAACCTGTGGATAGGAACATTTTCGCGCGGGATAGACATATATAATACACGCAGCCATTCGCTGGTCAACCACCGAAGCAAGATCAGAGACGAAAGCACGCTGAATGACGACTGCATCTTCTCGCTCTACAAAACCAAGAATGGAGATATATACGTCGGTACTCCTGTAGGGCTGAACAAGTTTGACCGAAGTACCAGCAGCTTTAAGCGTATCCCCGAAGCCTTCGGCTTTATATACGACATGAAGGAAGACGACTACGGCAACCTCTGGGTGGCAACATACGGAAGGGGTGCGATAAAGCTCGACATGACCCGCAACAAATGGGTACACTACGACACGATACAGGGGCGCAGCAACCCCATTGTAGGCAGTAAGCTGACAAGCATACACATCGACAATACCA
Organism: Dysgonomonas sp. UBA7630; assembly: GCF_002483985.1. Lineage (NCBI taxonomy): Bacteria > Pseudomonadati > Bacteroidota > Bacteroidia > Bacteroidales > Dysgonomonadaceae > Dysgonomonas > Dysgonomonas sp. UBA7630. The sequence goes on along the minus strand of NZ_DLIY01000004.1, from coordinate 14,453 downwards.
AGCGGGTGATATTCTCGAGCGAAGGGCGTGGCATTTTTATCTACGACTACAAAACGGATAACTTCAAAAATATATCGGAAGACGACGGCTTGCCCAACAATGTGATTTACGGCGTGCTCGACGACCCTTTCGGCAACCTCTGGGTAAGTTGTAACAAGGGGCTGGTAACCTTCAATACGTCCGACCCCAAAAACCATAGAATATACAACAAAGCCGACGGACTGCAGAGCAACCAGTTCAATTACAAGTCGAGCTACAAGACCAAAGACGGCAAATTTTACTTCGGAGGGATAAACGGATTCAGTTGTTTTTACCCTAAAGACCTGAGCGAGAACAAAAACGGCATCATCCCATCTATAGAGATCACCCAGATACGTGTGTTGGGAAATATCAGTGCGGAAAAAGAACAAGAGATACAAACCCGTCTGAATAAAAAACAACGCATAAAATTATCTTACAACCGTTCGTCATTCACCATATCGTACGTTAGCCTCAGCTATATATCGCAAACTAAAAACCAATATGCCTATATGCTCGAAGGAACGGACGAGGAATGGAACTATGCGGGCAACAACAAGAGCGTGACCTATGTAAACCTTTCGCCGGGCAAATACACCTTCAGGGTGAAGGCCTCGAACAACGACGGACTGTGGAACGAAACGGGCACAGCAATAGAGATAGAAATACTGCCGCCTTTTTGGCTGTCGATACCGGCACGGCTCGTTTATTTTGCACTCGTCATATTCTTTATTTATTTGTTGGTATCGTACTACACCAAGAAAAGCAAGATAAAGCAGCAGAAACACCTTGAGGCTTACAAAGCCGAACAGGAAACGCTCGCCTTCAAATCGAAGATCGATTTCTTCACCACCATTGCGCACGAAATACGCACACCGCTAAGTCTTATCAGCGCACCGCTCGAAGAGGTGATTTCGTCGGGCGAAGGCAGCAAGGAGACTCATCAGAACCTTTCGATGATAGAGAAAAACTGCGACAGGCTGACGGTGCTCATTAATCAATTGCTCGATTTCCGCAAGATGGATTCGACCAAATATATAGTAAATCCCGAAACAATAAACCTTAGCGAGCATATCAACGAACTGTATGAGCGATTTAAAAAAACGGCTCAGAACAAAAAGATAGACTTTGAGCTGCACATGCCTGCCCAACCTATAATAGATGTAATATCCGATCCGGATGCGCTGACCAAAATAATAGGTAACCTGCTGACCAATGCGTTGAAATTTACCCGAAGCAAGATTATCCTTACTCTTATACCGAACAGTGATAAGACATATACCGTGACTGTAGAAGACAACGGGCGAGGCATATCCGACAATCATAAAGAACTGATATTCGACCCTTTCTATCAGGTGCAGCAAGACGACAGTAAGGTAGGTACAGGCATCGGGCTTTCGCTGGTAAAGCATTTGGCAGAGATACTGAAAGGCAAGATTGAGGTAAAAGACAGCAAAACTGGCGGCGCATTGTTTGCGTTCACTTTCTCTGATACATCCAAAGAGTTTTCTATCGACCAAAGCGAAACGGCAAGTAGTGAAAGTACCTCCTTCGAGGATGGAGGACTGACTACGATCAACGGCAAGAACAGCGTGCTTGTGGTAGACGACAATCCCGAGATGATACAATTTATAAAAAACAGCCTGCAGAACGAATATACGGTAGACACGGCACTGAGTGCTACCGAAGCTTTGAAACTACTCGAAGACAAGAGCTTCGACCTTATCGTTTCGGATATTATGATGCCCGGCATCGACGGCATATCGTTTACCAAACGACTGAGGGCCGACCTCAACTACAGCCATATACCGGTGATACTGCTATCGGCAAAGACCGAGAATACGGCGAAGGTAGAAGGATTGTTATCGGGGGCTGATGTGTTTATCGAAAAGCCGTTCTCGATATCATATCTCAGAGCTCAGATAGCGAGTTTGCTGGAAAACAGGAAGGCGATACTCGAAGCGTTCAACCGTTCGCCGCTATCGTCTTACGCAAGCCTGGTAACCAATAGGGGTGACGAAACATTCCTCAACAAGCTGAACGAAGAGATAGAAAAACACCTCTCGGAAGAAACATTCACCGTGGAATCGCTAACCGATATACTGAGCATCAGCCGCTCCAACCTGCAACGCAAATTAAAGAGCATCTGCGGGGTTACTCCGGGTGACTACCTGCGCAATTATCGCATGAAAAGAGCATGTAAACTTCTGCTGGAGACAGACATGCGGATAAATGAAGTGGCTTACTACGTAGGTTTTAACTCGGCATCGTACTTTACCAAGGCATTCTTCAAAAGCTATGGCATGTCGCCAAAGGAATTTGTAAATAAGATGAAAAGCGGGGAGTAATATTTTCGGTAGGGGATACAAATAGCTAAGCTAAATGAAAAGAGATAATCGAAAAAATATCCTCTTTGCCATTCTATTTTATCAGATAGAATAGCAGAGAGGATAGATCAAATAAAATTTATTCGTAACTAAGTCTTATTCTAGAAGTAGTACTTTTACCACATTCATTCGTGGTATAACATGTAACTATAATCACATTGCTCATCCCTGTACTTCCACCTGTTCTAATCACTATGGTATTTGAAGTAGGATCAGTAGGCTCTAACGTTACTGCACTTGAAGCTGTAGACCATGTATATGTTTGTGCACCCGCAGAAATAGCTTGGAGTTCATAAGTTGAATTTGGTTGCAGGGTAGTCCCTCCACTACAAGACAAAATTGGAGTTTGAGGCACTCCTACACAGACTACGGAGTTTTCGGCTGCATCGCTTTTCTCTCCATTCGCTACGGCTGGCTTCACTCCAGAGCTCTGTCCACATACGCCCCCAATATATAAACACATTAGGGTAACCACTAAAATAATTTTTTTCATAAGCATAAAAAAGTTTAGTTAAACAATAGATTTAAAATGCTTCCGAGTTAAAGAAACATACGTATTATATGTATAATAAGTTTTTTAACTTATAAATGAGCTTTCGAGAAGAATATCGCTGTGTTAAAAACGCTGCATATCCACAGGCTCATCATCATTACTCCATACGAACAGGCTCTATATTAAACGGATTCCCTAAAATGAGAATATTTGTATTTGTTTTATAAAAATAACATAAATTTTTAATAAAAGACCTACAATATCAAAAAAAGAACCTCATTGTCTTTACTTTATGAGTTTACGAAAACAGAATGTATGTGTTAATCGCTCAACACCCCTTATCCTGATAGGTTTTTCTTCAATCTTTCCAAATTTTCTTTTGTATCGTGAGACAGCACGTTGATAACCAATTCGGAAGGTTGGTCTGCCTCCTCCTTTTTTTCTATGGCTGTAACCTTAGACAGAGCATTTGCATTGTAAACACCGATACATTCGCCCTCGAGCTGCTGCTGACAGATTGTCAATCGGAGATGCTCTATAGCTTCACCAAAGTGAGGGTCAGACTCGTATCGGCTGAAAGTAGCAAGACTGATTCCACAAAAAACGCACAGGCCTTCGATGGTGTATGGGCGTGACACGGGAAGCTCTACCCCCTCTCCTACCCTTGCTCCCGAACGGATCAGCTCAGCTTTGGGCCAAGGGTTGCTGTCGCACCACTCGAAGTATTTATATGCCTGTGCGAGAAGGCTACCCGGGCTTTCATACCTTATCTCCCTGCCGTTGTTTTCACGGCTTTTGTAACAGGTTTTGCGGGCAGCCATTATTTATCTTTTTTCAAATGTTTCTTTGCTGTCTTTGCGGATGCGGATTGCACTGCGGAAGTTTCTTTATCTGCAATATGCTCGTTATCGGAGCTTTTAGCAAGCCAGTTTTTCAACTCTCTTACTTTGCGTATCAGGCAACTGGCACACGACTGAGGGGTTTCGTTTGTGCCGAAAACCCGATTATATAATCCATAGATACGGCCCATCGAGTAACGGTGTGTTTTCTCTACTTCGCGTACCAATGCTTCTACTTCTGATCTTAATGCTAGATTTGTCATTTTACTATTTTTTTGTTGTCGATATATTTTACAATGAAAAATACAATGAACGCAACCACGATGCCGATACCTGCCAAAGTCCACGATTGCCTCTCAAAGGCAAATATCCCCAACAGCATCCATGTGAGGTGAAAGGTGAGACAGGGACGACAATTGAAAGGCTTTCGGTCGAGAATAGTCCACACTTCGGGAAGCCTTAGCGACAGCACCACTCCGCAATAAAGGGAGGTGATAATGCAACACAGCATCGTAATAATGATAATTAGCGCATCCATATATAATAAGATAATTTTGTAGAGAAATAATGCAGTTTTTTGGGGGAAGGAAAGAGAAAAATATCCTCCTCCCTTTATGAAGAAGGAAGGAGGATAGATAAAATTATTTATATAAGATCTTATTACTATATCGTAGGATCTAATCCACCTACGCCATCGACAGATACAAAGTAATAAATAGTAACAGATTCTTTATCATTACTTGCTGTTACCCATATTGTCATCCCAAATCCCTTACTTATAATATGCTTCTTATCTACTGTAACAGATGCACTTGTCTTACTGCCTTTATATTCGACCGGAAAACCTCCATACCATTGAAATTTGGTTGCTCCTCTTATTTCGCTACCGAATGTTAACGACCCAACCCTATCGTATCGGCTTATATCGGTATAGTTCTTGATAGCATTGTAAGAAATGGTACTAGGGTTTGGATCTAAAATAATGCGAACACTGGAGTCTTCAACTGTATAGCTTTGTCCATTATAGGAGACTGTTGCCTTAGCAATGGCATTACCTTCACGTGCAGCATAATATACAGCTTCGCATGTGCCCTGTCCCGATAGTAGAGATAGTAGCATTGAGCCTTCCCAATTTACTACTACCTGGTCTCTTATATTAGAAGGAATATCTAATGTATAAGTAATTTTATTCCCTTGATAAACTGCGGAGCTACTCGGAATCATTTTGGCAGGCTTACCTTCTATTTCTACTTCTTCTCTCGCTTTAAACACCCCATATTCTGCCCTAATCTCTGAACGTATATTTGTATGAGTATATTTAACTACAAAGGTTATCCTTTTAAAGTCATTATCAGATTTGTTGGGTATTCTTCTTAAATGGTCACTATTATAAGTCCAAGAAATCTCACCTTCTTTTACTACAGCGTTGACAACTTTACAATAACAAATTATAGTATCTCCAGGATGTGCAGGATATGTAAATGATAATAGTCGATTGTCTACTGTGGAGGTAATTATTTCATCAATATATGGAAAACCTGTACTGCCGCCCGTTTCGCCGCTTGCACTTTTATACTCTATATCCAAATACAAATCTTTAATATCTCCAGTAAATCTTATTACCTTACTTTCATCGACATGATTTATTGCTAAATATAACTTTTTACCGATTGCATTCTTCGTTGTTATCTTCAACGCTTCATTTGACAAGGCTTTCCCATACCCTTCTCTTTGCATATCTGTACTAATGAGATCAAGATTAGTTATTCCTTTCAGGCTATTCCAAATAACCTCATTAGCATCCATGTAGTTTCCACATGAATATAGCTTAATCTTCCCGTTGAAATTATTATCATACGCTATCACACTTGTTAACTGTAATGATGCGGAAACAATTGTAACATCCTTAGGTAAAGATGAAAGATCAAATTCCAAATATCCTCTACCATAAGTACTGGTAGTAGCATCGTAACCGACAAAAAAACGCTTCGGATCTTTCTCTATAGATTGCTTTGCATAAGTAGTACCTTTTTTAGTTACTCCTACAAAGCTGGCTTTGGGATAAATTCGAACAAAGGTCTGCCCCATAATCGNNAATTTTCTTCATAAGCTTAATAATTACTTTAATAGTTCTTTTTAGAAATGTTTTGAATTCAATAAACACATGTGCACAATAAGATAATATTGAAGAAAAAAGATGACGGTTTTTTCACGATTTGGATGATATTTTTTTATGAAATAGCGAAATACTTCGCTCTTCAGTACGACAGACAAGGATTATAGCCGTGAGCAATATACAAGACAATGAAAGTTCCCCTCAAACATTTATCAGATAGTCTATTATTCCTCCAAAGAGAAACTATAAAGAAAAATTGTGCGAAAAAAATCTATATTTCTTTTTTCAATAACTAATAGATAGAGGTTATTGTATATTTTAACTATAAACACATAACACACTATAGATAACGTATTTAGTACGCTTCCGTTAATTTTATAGAGCCTAGAAACAAAGTAAAAACAAAACGAATACCCTCCCTAAAGTCTTAATATAAAGAGAGTAATTATTTTATTTCCTTTTTTAATACTACCTTTGCGAAGGATTTAGAGACAAGTACAATTACAGTTTACAGTGGCTGATTACTCAAGCACATCAGACCACTTATCATATTTTAATTATTATGATCAGATATATAATCATATTATTACTCATCAATATGAACGTTTTCTTAAAAGCCCAAGTAACCATTGGGTGTGCGAGCGAACCGGTTTATGGTTCCATCTTGCAACTGAAAGAAAACGATTCGAAGGGTACAAACTCTACAAAAGGTTTTGGTTTTCCGAGGGTATTTTTATCAAAGGCAGACAAACTTTTACCAATGTTTGCAGAGGGATACAACATTGCACAAGACACTATAAACGAAGGACTAACGGTATACAACACCAACTCCAAATTTTCTAGCGGACGAGGCATATATACATGGCAACTAAGTGACTCTACATACAAATGGGTAGCCCTAAAACCAAAGGTATCGGTTGTGGAAAAAACACTGGCTGTTGCCATCAAACAAAACGTTCAGATCATCGCTCCCAGAACGAACAATTCAACAAATCCCGTGACTACAGACATTGTGTGGGATTCGATAAAAGGCATAAATGCAAACGATCTGAAGATTATAAACAACACAGACATATACCTCCCCCCGTTCAAAGATTTCAAGATAACAGGCTACGTTGGCATCTTCACCAATGGCACCGAAGGAAGCGCGACATACATCGCCAGTCGTTTTTATCTTGTGAAGAATGGAAAACCAACTGTGGAGTCGCTACCAATATCCACATGGGGATATTCAGAATCGTCAACAGAGGGCTATCACGATGGCGGGGTTACAAACCCAATTTGCATACTAAACACAGGAAAACAAGGTGCAACTATAAGAATGATAGCTAATGGACCCACAAACGACAGATTCACGCGCATGTCTGCATCAACTTCACATGATGCCAAACACATGAGCTCGATAGGCAGCTATCTACTGATAGAAGAATTATAAATAAACACAGCAAACTTTAACTTCACATTATTGTATTCTTAGAAGGGAATATAAAATCGTTTTTTACGCAAAAATCAGGACTTCCCAACCTTATACTTCATGTTCTGTCTTGCAAAACANNGACAGAACATTTTTTTATGCAGGCAAGAATATAAATAATTTGTAAAAATATCTATACCAACTCTCTACGCCTTTCTGCAAACTCCTTATTGGCAAGTACACCTTTCTTGATGCGCGAGATAGCCCGCTGTATATTATGCGCCTTAACCCCTGTAATTTCCGATAGCGAACTATAATTTATCGCAGGCTTGAGCGAGATATACATCTTAAACAGTTCAAAATCTCGAATATCGTAGTTGTCATACACATATTGCATTATATCCGACTCCAACTTGCTTTGCTTGGCTTCTATTTCACGAAAATAGCCGCTATCTACATCCGACTTGTCGTAGTTGGGCAACAGCTCACAATATCTGTTTTGCTTAATGCCCTCCGCCATCAGGTTGGTATAATACGAACGGATAAAATAGTGCATATAATTCTCGATTTTGTTTCCCGAGAAGAGAATATTCTCATACATTTTCAGATAGCTGTCGTTGAAAACATCACAGTTGTACGAACGGCGTACCTCAAGATATTGAGTCAGCTTTTTATTATTGTCGGCGAACCAACGGTTGAAAGCTTCTGCCTTTTCGGCAAAAACGATATCCGACATATCACGTTTTTTACTGAAATACTTTTTCCCTTTGTTGCCTTTGCTTACGTTGAATAATAGCATAATATAATAAGATAAAGAATGGTTAATAATTGATTATAAATACGTTGAATACACTTTTGAAATAAAGAGCACCGCACAAAAAAGAGCAGGCGATGCCCATCGGGACGAGAATCCCGACAATTATGAATAGTCACAAATTATTTGTTAATCAGCATCTTTGGCTCTGCCCCTTAAATTCGATACGGCGGGTAACCGAAATAATGCGCTCCATCACCCGCTGACCATAACGAGCTACAATCTGATCACCATTGAGATTGGTGGATACGATAATCAGCTTTCGGTATTTTTCGGCGGCATCCATCACTTCGGCAAAGGCAAGGCGGCGGTTGCCATAGCTTACCAAAGTATCTTCGGTACCAATATCGTCGAGGCTTATAACATGCTTCCTCAGCAGCTTATCTATATCGCTGTTCATCTTCTGAGCATCGTACACATTCACCACCTTGTTCATATACTTCAGCAAGATGGCGGGCAGCACATGATAGCCCAGCACCGTTTTGCCACGACCATAGTCGCCATACATAAAAAGCCCCCTCCCCCGATTGTCTGCCAACCATTCTGCTACCTCTTCGTACTCGGGCAGCCAGTGCAGTTCACTCCTTTTCTGCGCCAGACAGTCTTTCATATAGTGATAGAGCACCGTGCGAGCTTCGGGCACACGCACCATCACTTGGCTGTGAGGCACAGGCATATCGTGCTCTTTCATTCGGCTGCATATTTCGCTAAAATCGTTCATCTCCTAAGCTTTTTTGTTGTTTACACTCGGCTACGGGCTGCATGTAAGCCTCCGATTTTTCCCACGTGCGGACAGCAGCCTGCCAGTTTTTCATTTTGTTGCGCCCTATCATCCAGTCTTTTGCTGTATAGAAGTCTATAAACTTGCGGGCGTCTACTCTCCCGCCCCTTTGCGTGCAGTAAGCCTGCACTTGGTCGAAGGTGGGCACAACGAATGCGGATTTTGCACTGTTCTCATCGCCTGTAAAGGGCAATCTTTTCTTTTCAGGTTTTACCTGCTTCTTACTTGCCGGTCTGCACCCTTTTTTGTTGTACAACAGTGTATATACGGGGGAACGAAGCCTGCGCTGTCCTGCCTCAAAGTCTATCAGCCCCTTCTCTTTTAGCCTGTTGCGTGCATCTATCATGGTCTTTTCGCTAAAACCGATCGTGGCGCAGATAATGCCGTTGGTACACTCGAAAGGGTTTTCCCATTGGCGAGCGTTCGACTCCTGCATCAGGAAGTAATACATATCTGCCTCGCTGGAGCTCAATCGCACCTTACGGCGGATTTGCCAAAATAGATTTATGAGTTCAATGTAGTTCATACAAGCGATTAATTGTTTTAGAGCCGATGTTGGGTTAGTTCTTGCCGGGGAGGCACGTATTGCACTCCCATCAGCTTGTGTATCTGTCGGAAAGTATCTCCCGCGACTGTTCACATGCTTCGTTCTCGTTGCGGTTGTATTCATCTACAATAGCTCGCAGGCGTGAAGTCAGCACAGCAGAGTCTTCGTAGAGCAAATCCCAGTCGCTATCGAGTACTTCGGAGGTTTTCAGCTGTACAGTATCCATGTATGTTTCAAACTCTACACACACCCGTACACCACAGATCACATCGTCGAAATCGGGTATCTCCGACCTGTCGGATTCATACAAATGGCCGGTAACGGCTTTCACTAAGCTTGCCATCTGTCTTTCATTGCAATAGCAGTCAATTTTCAGTGCTCCCATTTTTCTTTCATTTTAATTGCCAGATTGTATTTATTTTCTTTAATTTGATAGTAAATAATACTTTCAATACAAATATACACATATTTGTGAATGCATAATACACATTTACGTGAATATTATGGTTAATTATAGTTAACTGCGATTGAATAGATAATACTGCCTAGATAATGAATAAGATAGCTCGGTAATCATTTTCTAACAAAGACTTAAGAAGAAAGAAAAGAAGAAGGAAAAGCAAAATAATCACATTACACGCCCATTTAACAATACACAGATTAGTGAATCATGGAAATACATGAGAGAATAAAGAAAATAAGGGAAGATTTGTTTAAAGGGTCTAACATCGAATTCGCCAGATCGATAGACGAAAAACCAAATACAACAAGCAACTGGATAAGCGGAAACCGAAAGATCGGATTGGAAGTGATAGAGAAAATTCTTGCCCGGCTGCCGCAGATAAATGCAAGCTGGCTACTCACCGAAGAAGGTCCGATGATGAAAGCCGACGCCGACAAGGAAGAGCCTTACCTGATAACAAAGGCAGGGGTGAAATACTTTGAGTTGGCAAACGGAAAATACCTGATGCGAGTTCCCTTTGTACCGATAAAAGCCTATGCCAAGTACATAGACGACTATCGGGATGCCGAATTTAGCGGTTCGCTCGACGAGTACAATTTCATTGTAGACCAGATAGGACACGGAAAGTACATGGCCTTTGAGATAAAGGGCGACAGCATGGACGACGATACACGCAAAAGCCTCGCAAACGGCGACATCGTGCTGGGGCGTGAACTGGGATCGGAACACTGGAGAGACAAGTTACATACGAATGAGTACCCGAACTGGATCATTGTGCTCGACAACACCATCCTCTGCAAACAGATTATAAATCAGGATATAGAAAAAGGCACGATCACCTGCCATTCGCTGAACACCTCACCCGAATATTCAGACTTCGAGTTGAGCTTCAACGATATACGGCAGATGTTCAATATTATACAAAGGGTATCGAATATGATGTAACTTTTCGAGCAAAAGAAGAGACGCATATTAAGACAATAGGGGCGATCCCTTGTGGTCGCCTGTATATAAACGGGCAGGAACGAGTTTAAAATCCTTATAATAAAGCTTCGGGGTTGCAATTAGCAATCAACGGAGTGTCACGTAGTTAAACCCCGAAGGACGAAAGAACGAAAAATCCCGAAGAATGAAGGAGAGGCAAAAAGTTTACAATCCAGAAGGACAAAAATATTTTTATTATTATGAAAAACCTGATTCTTATTTTAATCCTAGTTCTAATCGGAAGTTGCAGCAGCAAAAAGTTCATTTCAGGAACTGTAACTGACACAGAAGGAAATCCCATATACAACATAACAGTCAATTCGCCTCAAGCCATATATGTATCTTCTTTAACAGATAATAATGGAAAATTCCGGATTTGTGTAAGAAAAAGAGACTCGATCAGACTCTGTTTCGAACACAGACTATTCTTCTATTTTAATTACAATGGGCTAGAAGATTTTCAAGATTACTACAAGAAAGAGATAGATGTAAGAAAGGAAGATAAATATATAAATGTAACATTAGAGAAAACACCTGAGCGAATCCATTGCGATTCTCTAATAAGCAAGGCTCTAGATGGAGCATATTATATAAAGGGGCAGATTTATAATAAAAAAGGACAAGCATTACCATTGGTTGATGTTTTGGTTGAAGACCTTCCTTTCATTCCTAGGCAAACCCCTTTCTTCACAACCAGCGGGCTCAATGGCGTATACGAAATTACTATACCCAATAGAGATTCAGTCAGAATTACATTCTCTGACATGCTAGATAAAAAAGAGAGGACAGTTACGATAAAAGGAGAAAACAGCAGCAACATAGATATTACATTAGAATAAATACTATTGCAACCGTCCTTTTGGATTTTAAATCCTGATGATAAAACTTCGGAGTTGCAAACCCCGAAAAACGAATAAAGTGACAATCATCAATTTATCAAACTAAATAATATGAAGACTATATACGTTATCCTATCACTCGTTATACTGACTGTATCAGGCTGTCGGTTTCAGCCAAATAATTCGGAAGGAATTATAGTCTTAAAACACACCGATGACACCCTTTCTATAAGCATATTAGACTCATATTATAGAATTAGCAAATACAAAACCTTTAAGAAAAACGATACTTTGTATATTGAAGTACTATCAATATCCTCGCCCGACACAGTATCCAAGCCTGATTTGATACCAATAGATACGACCATCAAATATATTAAATTGCAAAACGACACGATTATTGACGTTCAAAAGATACCTTTCCCAATTAGTCATTAAGGCTCACCGTCTCACCACACCGTCCTTTCGGATTTGC
>NZ_DLIY01000004.1:0-2269 GCF_002483985.1 Dysgonomonas sp. UBA7630 | reverse complement strand
AGAGGTTGCAAACCTACAAGGACGAAGGAATCAACAGAAGGGAGAACCATAAAATATGGGGAGTTTTCTAAAACTCAACTATAAAGACATGCCAATATAACAATAAATAAATATTATAAAATAGGGGAATGCCGAAATATGACTTTTTATGTGTTAAATAAAATATTAACACATTAAAGAAAAGAGACTTAGGCATGTGCCCCACAACCCAAAATATGACTTTTTTAGGAGTATAAAATTATGCTAAAAAATTATTTTTCTATTAACATAAAAATAAATATCAAAATTATAATTCTGTTACAGAAATAGATGTATATTTGATCATAAATAGCATATTATCAGGCAACACAAAACGTTCAAGACTTCATTTTCGATATGAATTTCGATATAAATTGAAATGAGTTCGGACAATACAAATCAATATTTCTGACGATAATTCATTAGAATCTTGTGCCTTAAATGTGCAAAAAGAGGTAAGCTCTTGTGAGATAGAGAGTGAGCAGTAAAGTTCAGGTTGATATTGTTGTTTTAGAAACAATGGAATAAATGTAATATACAATATAAGTAATTCATATAATAGTCAGTATGTTAACAAAAAGTAGTGATAAAATTAATACTTCAATAAATAATAAACCATAAATCAGGCAGAATGAACACAATACACTATTTATTCATCGTATCGCTTCTGATATTTGCAGTTTTCTTTCTTTTTGCAGGGTGGAAAAACATCAAACTATTGCTAGACGACTGGGATTACATCAAATCGAACAAAACGGGCGTAGGAAGATTCCTTTATGTTGCCGGTTTTGTAGGTATCGCTGTATTGCTCTCTGTCTTAGGCTTCATTTTCATCTACTTCCTACAGATTGCCAGTTCGCAAGCTTATCTATTTTCGGAGTAAGAATTAGAACAGAAAACTTTACAATAAACGAAGGCCTAGCCACCATTCCCTCTACATCAAAAGCAAAGGGAAAGACTATCTTTTCGCTGGTCTTTCGAGCTTGTACGTTAAGATCACAACCGCAACAAGGCTATTCTTGTGCAAAAAAATGACAAAAACCCCCACATACATTCTACAAAAAAGTCATATAAAGCCCCCTACTGAAGAGAGTTAAACGACTGATATAAAAAATATTATTGCCAGCATATCGGCACAAAAAGTCATATCGCACAAAAAATGATAAAAAAGGATTCATCTTATCATTAGATTTGCATAGAATTCATTGCTATCACCTTTCCTTTATGTGTAAGATTATGTCTAAATATTATATCTCCATTGAGCACACCGAGGACATCGACACCGGGCAATATGCGATCAATGATCCGGATATTCTGATCAAAAAGCGCAGCTTCTTGATATTTGACATGATTGTAAAAAACTTTGGAACGTATAACCGTGACTTAAAGGAATATGCTGATAGATATTGTAAAATATTAAATTCTGTATCTCTCTAAACATGATAAAATTTGTCTTTATATAAATCCGAAGAGGCTGTACACCCAACACAAGCCTCATCCATTCAAAAATCCTAATCCTTAAGATCATTCTTATTAATTAAGAAAGGCCCACAAAATCACTTTGTAGACCTTTCACTTACACAAACTTTACAAACTACTTAATATATTAAAAAATACGAAAACCTATATTTTTTAATAAAAAAACAGATTAATAAAACTTTAGATTTTTCCTCAAAAAGAACAAAACTTATAAAATTATTTTGCTTTTTTTGATAGTTTGATAGTCCATATGAGAGTATTTAAAATAACTTATTATTGTTGTATTTGTAATGTTTACACAAAGATAGTCAAATTTACACATTATAAAAATTAAATTCCTTAAAAAATTCACCTACAATCCTCATTAAGAGCACATATAGACAGTAAATCACTAATTTATAGCGTATTATATACGTCATAAAAAATGTGATTTTATTTAAAAAAAATTTCAAACGCTTCTCTTAAACCTACGCATTACCAAATATCCGAGCAAAAACAACAATAAGCCCCTACCGCACCAGATCTGAAAAGATTGGAAAGAAGTCAATCGGTTGACTTCCTGCACCTCTACCACCGGATAGGGCACGGCTATGCTGTCTGTCTTAAATACAGAATCCCTTACCACCTTGTCGCGATAGAGGTATTTGTACTTCTCGAGCCACACCGTATCGCCTTTCATTTTTACCAATACAGAGTCGTAGAGGTGAATCGAGTCGCGCAACAGCTTATCCCGATATTCTACCCTGATGCTTTTGGAAAATCCAGTTCAGAT
>NZ_DLIY01000010.1:0-23194 GCF_002483985.1 Dysgonomonas sp. UBA7630 | reverse complement strand
ATAAATAAGACTCGATTAAGAGGAGGTGTTGTTTATCATGATGGTCAGTTTGATGACTCTCGTATGGGGATCAACTTGATGCAGACTGCAGCTGAACAAGGTGCACTTGTGATTAATTATGCTAAAGTGACCAATTTGATAAAGGATGATTCTGGCAAAATTTCAGGAGTAAATGTTTATGATGAAATAGGTAAGCAGCCATATTCGCTAAAAGCAAAAGTTGTAGTGAATGCTACCGGAATTTTTGTGGATGGTTTAATGAAGATGGATGCTCCGGAAAAAGACAATATAGTTCGTCCGAGTCAGGGTGTTCATCTTGTTGTAGATAAATCATTTTTAGGAGGGGATACAGCAATAATGATCCCAAAAACGAGTGATGGACGTGTTCTGTTTGGTGTGCCATGGCACGATAAGGTTGTTTTAGGTACAACAGACACTCCATTAAAAGAGTTTGTTTTGGAACCTCAGGCATTGGAAGAGGAGATAGAGTTTATTCTGAGAACTGCCGGAGAATATTTAGCGAAGAAGCCAACACGGGACGATATCCTTTCTGTCTTTGCTGGTTTGAGACCTTTGGCTGCGCCTAAAAAGGAATCTGACGGTAAGAAAACAAAAGAAATATCAAGAAGCCACAAAATTGTAATATCAGATAGTGGGCTCATTACTATTACAGGTGGTAAGTGGACTACCTATAGAGATATGGCTCAGGATGTTATTGATAAAGGTATTACTATAGGGGGATTGCCACGCAAAGAGTGTGTTACCAAAGATTTGCGAATACATGGATACAAGGAAAAGGTAGACAGATCCAACTTTAACTATGTTTACGGAAGTGATATTGATAAGATCGTTGAGCTTCAAAGCCAATCTCTGAAATTTGCCGAAAAATTACATCCCGATTATGATTATACAGTGGCTGAGGTTCTGTGGGCTGTTAGAGAAGAAATGGCTTTGACTGTAGAAGATGTACTTGCAAGACGTTTTAGGATTTTGTTTTTAGATGCACGTGCAGCAATTGATATGGCTCCACAAGTTACGTCGATTATGGCTATAGAGATGAATAAAGATAAGGAGTGGGAGGCTATACAAGTTCGTGAATTTGTGGAACTGGCTCAGCATTATTTATTAGTAGACTATAAGCCGAATTATATACCTTAGCATATGGAATGATAGCAGAAAAACTAATCATATAACTAATATACCATGGAACAGAAATACATTTTATCATTTGATGCCGGTACTACCAGCTCAAGGGCTATCGTATTCAATCGCAAGGGGGAGATATGCTCTGTAGCCCAGAAGGAGTTTCCGCAAATTTTTCCACAGAGCGGTTGGGTAGAACATGACCCTCTCGAAATATGGGCTTCGCAAGCTGCCGTAGCTGCTGAAGCCATTACAAAAATTGGAATCAATGGTACGAATATCGCCGGAATCGGAATTACCAATCAGCGGGAAACTACCATTGTCTGGGATCGTGAAACTGGAGAGCCCGTATACAATGCTATTGTATGGCAAGACCGAAGAACATCCGAATATTGCGATGCTCTGAAAAATGAAGGGCTACTTCCTGTTATCAAAGAAAAAACAGGACTGATTGTTGACGCATACTTTAGTGCAACAAAAGTAAAATGGATACTGGATAATGTTCAGGGAGCGAGAGAAAAAGCAGAAAAAGGAAAGCTGGTGTTTGGTACTGTTGATACTTGGATTGTATGGCAACTAACAAGAGGTTCGGTACATGTAACCGATGTTTCGAATGCTTCACGTACAATGTTGTTTAATATTCATACTTTGCAATGGGATAATGATCTTCTCGAGTTGTTTAATATACCGGTGAGTATGATGCCTAAGGTAT
Source organism: Dysgonomonas sp. UBA7630 (assembly GCF_002483985.1). NCBI lineage: Bacteria > Pseudomonadati > Bacteroidota > Bacteroidia > Bacteroidales > Dysgonomonadaceae > Dysgonomonas > Dysgonomonas sp. UBA7630. The sequence goes on along the minus strand of NZ_DLIY01000010.1, from coordinate 21,339 downwards.
GTGCTTCCAGTGAGGTGTATGGACATACACGAACTACAATTTTTGCCTCCAAAGTTCCTATTTCGGGTATTGCCGGCGACCAGCAAGCTGCGCTCTTCGGACAAATGTGCCTTGAACAAGGAATGGTAAAGAATACATACGGAACAGGTTGTTTTATCTTGATGAATACAGGGAATAAGCCTGTTGTATCAAAAAATAATCTAATATCTACGATAGCATGGCAGTTGGATGGAAAGACAACTTATGCTCTCGAAGGAAGTATTTTCGTTGGTGGAGCAATCGTACAATGGCTCAGAGATGGGCTTAAAATTATAAACTCTTCTTCCGAAATAGAGGAATTGGCCACGCAGGTAAAAGATAATGGAGATGTATATTTCGTGCCTTCTTTAACTGGCTTGGGGGCTCCCTATTGGGATCAATATGCACGGGGTACAATTGTTGGAATATCTCGAGGAACTACTTCTGCACATATTGCTCGTGCTGCGCTTGAAGGTATTGCTTATCAGACTATGGATGTAATCAATGCAATGATCTTGGATGCAGGCGTAGGGCTTAAAGAGCTTAGAGTAGATGGCGGTGCTGCTAAGAATAATTTATTGATGCAGTTGNNGCAGTTTCAGGCTAATGTGCTTGGGCAAACAGTGATTCGTCCTCAAACTACCGAAACCACCGCTCTGGGAGCTGCTTATCTTGCCGGGCTTGCTGTTGGCTATTGGGAGAATGTAGAGGAGATAAAGAAACAATGGCATATTGATACTAAATTCGAGCCTGATCTTAAGATTGATATGCATTTGGCTAAGAAAAAATGGTCTGAAGCTGTTTACCGTGCCCAATCGTGGGTGAGATAATATTCTAATCTATATACCATGGGACAAGATATTTTATTCGAATTTATAGGCACAGCTATACTCATTTTATTGGGTGCAGGTGTTTGTGCAAATGTTAATCTCAAGAAGACATTGGGCAACAGTTCCGGTTGGGTTGTGATTTCTTTCGGTTGGGGCTTGGCTGTTTTTGTTGCAGCGTTTATTTCTGCTCCATATTCGGGGGCTCATCTTAATCCGGCTCTTACTATAGGCTTGGCAATTGCAGGCAGTTTCAAAGGGAGTGTAATCGGGTATATAGTGGCGCAGATGTTGGGTGCTATACTTGGTGCATCTTTAGTTTTTCTGATGTATAAGCCTCATTTCGATGCCGAGGAAAATCCAAATGCTAAAAAAGGTGTATTCTGTACGGGTCCTGCAATAAAGGCCTATACTTATAATTTTATCAGTGAAGTAATCGGAACATTCGTCCTCATGTTTGGGGTGTTGATGGTCGGCGGTGCGCAAATAGATGGACCGCTTCCGGTATCGTTGGTTATAGTATCTATAGGTATGTCATTAGGGGGAACTACCGGATATGCTATTAATCCGGCTCGTGACCTTGGACCACGTATCGCACATGCAATACTACCTATAAAAAATAAAAGAGATAGCGACTGGGGCTACTCTTGGATACCTGTTCTCGGACCGATAGTTGGTGCTGCTCTAGCTTCGGGACTATATTTGTTAATCAAGTAGAAACTATATCTAATACCAAAATCTAGTTGTTAAAACCTTTTTAAATTACTAAGTTATGAAAAAGATTAATTTTATGCGTAAGGCATTATGTCTTGCGGTAGTGATGATTTTGACTTCTTCGTTCGCTTTAACGGCTCAAACATACCGTTATATAAAAGGCTGGCCGAAAGAAGCTAACGATCGTATTGAGAGCTTTTTGAACTCTACGATTACGATGAAAGAACGTAAAGTAGCCATATTTGACTGCGATGGTACACTGTTTGGTCAGGTTCCTTACTATCTGGCGGATGAAGCTCTTTTTAGTTTTGCTCAAAAAACTTATGGAAATAGAACAGACAAAGAAGCAAAAGAAAAAATGGCAATTGTAGATGATATGCTTCATGGAAAAGATAATGTGGGAATCGCTTATGTGCAAAAGCGTGTGAGATTTTTTGCCGGATTATCTCCAGACGAAATATCTACAATAGGGAATGATTGCTATAACGAAAAATTTCAAGGGAAGTTCTATCCTGAGATGAAAGAATTCTTAGCAAATCTACAAGAGTATGGAATCGAAATATGGGTATTGACTGCATCTCCTGAGTTTTTATATCAACGCTTTGTTCATGAACAACTGGGTATTCCTGTAGACCGTATTATCGGAGTGAAATCTGCTGTAAGAAATGGAAAGACAACTGACGAATTAGTATTGCCAACCCCTCAGGATTGGGGCAAAGCTGAAACTATTCACACGTTTATAAAAGCTCGTCCGATTATCGTTGGTGGTAATAGCCGTGGTGATATGGAAATGATGGATGAGTCCGTAGGATTGAAGTTAATGGTTAATCCTGATAATGTGAAGATAGAAAAAGAACATGCCGGAAATATGGAAGGTATGACAGTAAAACAATATTGGGATAAAGATCCGAACTGTGTTATTGTTTATTGTAACGATGTTCCCGAAGGAAACTATAAATATACAACTCAGGAATGGGGTGTGAAAGTTAATAAAACCAATAAGAAACAATAGCCATGTCTAGTTGTAGATTAACTATATTGGCTGCTCTTTCTCTGTTTGCATTTTCTTCATTGTTTGCTCAATCTGTAGATGTGAAAATCGCAGATGAAACCGTGAAAATAACTCCAATGGGTCGCTTTTATTTTGACGGAGCAACTTATATAGAAGACGGAACAGACCTAAGTAATGGGGTAGCTATGTCAGATGTCCGGTTGGGACTAAAAGCGAAATATAAAAGTTTCGATATGAAAGTTGATCTCGGATTTGCCGGAGGGAAAGTAGGTTATAAAGATATTTTCTTGCAGTATAATCTGAATAAAACATCTTATGTTAGAGGCGGACATTTTGCCGAACCATTTGGTATCGATCATATGGAGAGTTCTGCTAACATCAAGTTTATTACTGCCAACGCTACATCGTTTGCTTTCTCTCCGGGAAGAAAACTGGGAGTTGAGTATATCGGTTGGAATAAATATGCATGGGTAGGTATAGGAGCATTTGCTGATGGCGACTCTATGACTAACTCCATTGAAGGAGATGATGGATATTCGGCTACAGGGCGTGTTGTATTTAATCCGTTGCAGCAAGATGGTAAAATATTCCATATAGGCTTAGCCGGGTCTTATCGCAAGGCCGATGCTAATGGATTTGATGCTAACGGTGTGCAGAAGCCGAAAGTAATCAGCTATGGAAGTTCGTTGATCACAAATGTAGAAAAGCGTAAATTTATTCAGGCGAGTATATCAAATGCCGATTATCAGGCTAAATATGCTGTAGAGCTTATCGGAGCATACGGTCCTTTGTATCTTCAAGCTGAATATTTCCATAGTAATGTAGAAAGAAAAGATGATCTGCCTGCGTATAAAGCTAGTGGAGCTTATGCTCAAATTGGTTTCTTGGCTATTGGTGGTAATTATACTTATTCATCTTCTTGGGCGAGGATGGGTACTCCGAAACCGAAGTCTTTAGAATTTGCATTGAGGTACAACTATACCGATCTTGATAATAAAAACTCAGGGATAAAAGGAGGTAGAATGAGTGATTGGACGCTTGCTGCAAATTATTATTTAAATAAATATATAATGTTAAGATTAGACTATTCTAATGTTTCTTTAGGTAATACAAATCCTTTGGCCGCAGGAGAAACTATTAATGCTATTCAAGGCAGGCTTCAAGTTGTCTTTTAATTATATATAGTTTTATATATCAACATCGTAATTAGAGGGTAGATTTAATTTCTATCCTCTTATTTTATTTACAAAATGTTTCGATATATTTCTTTTGTATTTCGAATAGTTTCGTATATTTGTGAATTATCATAAAAGTTATTCTTATGAAATCTTCTTCAGATGTTTTTGATGTTATAGTCATCGGTGGCGGAATTACCGGAGCGGGTGTTGCTAGAGATTGCTCCCGTAGGGGATTGAATGCTGTTTTGCTCGAGCGTTACGATATATCTACAGGTGCTACAGGACGTAATCATGGATTGTTGCATAGTGGTGCGCGTTATGCTGTAACTGATAGAGAGTCTGCTGAAGAATGTATCAAAGAAAATATGATATTGAAACGAATAGCCAGCCATTGCATCGAAGAAACCAATGGTTTGTTTCTAACACTTCCGGAAGATGATATAAACTATCAGGCAAAATTTGTAGAGGCTTGTAATCTTGCAGGGATAAGAGCTGATATAATAGATCCAAAAGAAGCGCTCTTACTCGAGCCCTCTGCCAATCCGTTGATAGTAGGAACAGTAAAAGTTCCGGATGGATCAGTAGATCCGTTTCGTCTGACGGCATCCAACATGATAGATGCAAGAGATCATGGAGCAAAGATATTGACATACCATGAAGTAATAGGGATGTTGAGAGAACAGGATCGCATAATTGGAGTAGAGGTATTTGATCATAAAGAGAAAGAAACAAAAAAGATATATGGTTCGACTGTTGTCAATGCCGGAGGAATTTGGGGACAGCATATTTCTATGCTTGCAGGTGTTACAGTGAAAATGTTACCCGCCAAAGGTTCTTTATTGATTTTTGGTCACCGTGTTAATAATGTGGTGCTTAATCGATGCCGAAAACCTGCCGATTCGGATATTTTGGTTCCGGGGGATACTATTTCTCTGATCGGAACAACATCGATGAATATTCCATACGATGAAATTGATAACATGACTGTGACTCCTCAAGAGGTTGATATTCTCATAAGAGAAGGAGAAAAGCTTGCCCCACGATTGGCACAAACTCGTATTTTGAGAGCCTATGCTGGAGTCAGACCGTTAGTTGCATCCGATAATGAACCTACGGGACGAAATGTCAGTCGTGGTATCGTACTGCTAGACCATGCCGAACGTGATGGACTGCAAGGTTATATAACGATAACGGGAGGTAAGCTGATGACTTATCGTTTGATGGCAGAATGGGCGACAGACCTTGTGTGTAAGAAGTTGAATGTTTCGTCGCCATGCACTACGGCCGAAGAGAGATTGCCGGGATCTCGAGAAAATATAGAAGAAATAAATAAAAAAATAATTTCGTTGCCCGCTACGCAACGAAAAGCTGCGATATATCGTCATGGAGACTTGGCCGAAAAGCTCATGGACAATACACAACTAGATAACAGTCTAGTTTGTGAGTGTGAGGGCGTATCGGTAGGCGAAGTAAAATATGCGTTGGATGAACTGAATGTGAAAAGTCTTGTCGATTTAAGGCGAAGAACACGCATTGGTATGGGGACTTGCCAAGGAGAGCTTTGTGCTTGTCGAGCATCCGGTGTAATGCGAAGTACTGAACGGTTTTGTAGTAAGAGAGTAAAAGATGATTTATCTTCTTTCTTGAATGAGCGTTGGAAGGGCATCTATCCTATAGCATGGGGCGATACTTTGCGTGAAAGCGAATATACTGCTTGGGTTTATCAAGGGGTGTGCGGGTTAGATTCAGTTGAAAAATAATTATATTATGAAGTTTGATACGATTATAATAGGAGGTGGATTGTCGGGGCTTGTTTGTGGTATCAAATTGGCTCAACAGGGGGAACGTTGTGTTATTGTATCTTCCGGACAAAGTGCTTTACATTTTTCTTCCGGTTCGTGCGATCTATTGAATGCATTACCTGACGGAACAGCGGTGGATAATCCTTTGTCCGCTTTGCCTGATTTAATAAAGCAAATGCCCAACCATCCTTATGCAAAATTAGGGATAGATGGATTTGCTCGTTTCGTTTCTGATGCGGAAATTTTTTTTACAAATGTTGGGCTTCCTATGTTTGGGTGTGGTGATGCGAATCACTACCGAATTACTCCAATGGGGACATTAAAACCAACATGGCTGACCTCTTTCGGCTTTGCAACAAGTGAACGAATGGATAGGCTAAGATGGAAAAAAGTTTCGATATTCAATCCTGTTGGCTTTCTTGACTTTTATCCGCAGTTTGTAGCTGATGAGTTTTTGAAGCTAGGGACAGAGAGCGACATTCATTTGTTTGATATTCCCGATTTAGATTATCTCAGGCGTAATCCGACCGAAATGCGATCAACTAATATTGCTCGGGTTTTGGATCGAAATATAAATCTTTTAGCTAAAATATTAAATGATAAAAGTATAGATAGCGAAGCTATTATTTTACCGGCTTGCATAGGGCTAAATGCAATAGCCTTTCAGGATTTACAAAAAGAGGTAAATAAGCCAATCTTGCTGATTCCTACGATGCCGCCTTCTATTGTTGGGATTTATACACAGCAATATCTTCATGATTATTTTTTGAAACTGGGAGGCGTATATATGCTTGGTGATAGCATTAAAAAGGCAGATATAGAGAATAACACGATAAAGAGGGTTTATTCATTCAATCATGGAGACATTCCTTTGGTGGGCAAAACCTATATTTTGGCTACAGGAAGCTATTTTAGTCAAGGGTTGATTGCCACATCGGATCGGATATATGAGCCAATTTTTAACTTAGATGTTAGTTATTCAGATAACAGGCAAAAATGGTATAGCTCAAAAATGTTTGATGCACAAGGTTATCAGGAGTTTGGTGTTAAAACAGATAATAATTTCAGAGGACTTTTGAGCGGAGTTGCATTGGATAATCTATATGTTTCAGGAGCTATCCTCGAAGGATTCAATCCTATAAAAGAAGGCTGTGGAGCCGGTGTGTCTATTCTGAGTGCACTAAGTATAGCCGAAAGCATAATAAAAATAAATAGGGAGAATTATGAATTTGCAACAACATAATATAAGTGAAAATAACTTTGAACAATGTATAAAATGCACCGTTTGTACTGTTTATTGTCCTGTAGCTGCTGTTAATCCCGATTATCCGGGACCAAAGCAAGCCGGGCCGGATGGTGAACGCTTGCGTCTGAAAGAAGCTGATTTTTATGATGAAGCTTTGAAGTATTGTATCAATTGTAAAAGATGTGAGGTTGCTTGCCCGTCGAATGTTAAGATTGGCGATATAATACAATCTGCCAGAATTAAATATAGTAAAAAGAAACCCAAGATTCGGGATTTCATTTTAGCAAATACGGATCTGGTTGGTAGCTTTGCCACGCCATTTGCTCCAATAGTGAATGCAACTCTCGGTTTGAGTCCTGTAAAGTCTGTACTCGATTCTGTATTTAAGATAGATCATCGCAGAACTTTTCCAAAATATTCGTTGGGTACATTCGAGGGCTGGTATAAGAAACATGCTAATGAACAAAAGGTATTTGCGAAGCAAGTGAGTTATTTTCATGGTTGCTATGCCAATTATAATAATCCACAGTTGGGGAAAGACTTGATTAAGGTTTTCAATTCATTGGGAATAGGTGTGCAGTTACTAAAGAAAGAAAAGTGTTGTGGCGTTGCATTGATTTCTAATGGGTTTATTAATCAAGCCAAAAAACAGGCTAGAACAAATATAGCATCTATTCGCGAGTCTATATTGGAGAAAAATATACCCGTGGTTGCAACATCGTCTACCTGTACTTTCACGATAAGAGACGAATATCCGCACTTATTGGGGATCGATACCAAGGATGTCAGAGAGCATGTTGAGCTTGCTACACGCTATATCTACAGGCTATTGAGTACAACCGAAACAAAGCTGAAGTTGAAAGATAAAAGAATAAAGGTAGCATATCATACCCCATGCCATATGGAGAAATTGGGTTGGTCATATTATTCGATAGAGCTGTTGAAATTAATTCCGAATATCGAGCTCAAAGTATTAGATTCACAGTGTTGTGGTATAGCAGGTACCTATGGTTTTAAGAAAGAAAATTATAAAACTTCGCAAGATATAGGAGAGTCTCTTTTTAACCAAATTGAAGCAGAGGATTATGATTATATAGTGACAGATTGCGAAACTTGTAAGTGGCAGATAGAAATGTCGACTGCAAAACGTTGTGAACATCCAATTTCTATATTGGCAGAAGCTTTGGCTTAGAGGTAAATATAATAAATTAAGTAGGGTATAACGTAGTTTCGAATAGGGTTTCGAGCATTTCAGTGTTTTATAGGATAGCGAAAGGTATCTTATCTTATATTTTTTCAGATAGAGCTAATGATTTACCTTTTTAATTTGTGTATCGTATCTTATAGCGTTTTCAAAGACTTGTAATTGATTGCTTTATAGATGTAGATGTTGGTTTGTTTCGAATCGAAACTTTTCGAAGCTTTTTCTTGTCCTAAAATTAGTGAAAAAAGTATATTATTCGTATATTTGTTATAGAGCATAGTAGTAGAACTATTTATAATTTCAGATCGGGTTATTTTGTTGTTTTGCTATTATTACAGATGGGATTATAAACTTTATAAAATATAAAATATTATGTCAAAAGTCTACAGTATAAAAACAACTCAGAATATGAACGTGAATGATTATAATATCTTTGATAATTATGAAGCTATAAATAATTTATCACCAACATATATGGAGATACTGAAAATATTTAAAGAAATATTCAAGCATGTTGATATTTCTAAAATAATTAATGATAAGTAGTTAATTGTTTTTATTCCAGCCCTACCTCTCTTACATAAACTACTCTAAGAAGTTTTTATAGCTTCTAGCTGTTTCTTACACACTATTCTTTTCTTTATTTTTTATATTTAGTTTTATTAATACTATCAATCGTTTATATTAGGTAATTATAATTATCTAATATAAAGTAACTTTTATATAATTAGAGGTAATTAATAAGGTCACATTAAAAAATATATTGTAATCTGTCACTTTTGTCACCTTTTGATTGTATTTCTTTGTTCATTAGTGTGTTATGTTTTTCTGTTTTGTCACCTTTTCTAATAGAAGACAAGCATTGATAATTGAACTATTTGGTGTTATTTTTGTATATAAATAGTTAGTAAACTAGGAGGCGGATATGTTAGAAGAAAAATTATATATAAAGAATATGGTTTGTAATCGTTGCATTATGGTTGTGAAATCTGAACTTGAAAAGCTGGGAATCAGTCCTGTATCTATTATATTAGGTGAAGTAACCTTGTCGGGAGGTTTAAGTCCTCAACAGAAAGATGCGTTGAGTAAAAAACTTGAAGGCTTGGGGTTTGCTCTGATAGATGATAGAAGAGCACGCCTGATAGAGCAAATCAAGAATGCAATTATAGAACTGGTGCATTATAATAATAATGATCTGAAGGTGAATCTATCTGATTATATAAGCGATAAGCTTCATCATGATTATAATTATATCAGTAACCTCTTTTCGGAAATAGAAGGCACAACAATTGAAAAATACTTTATAGCACAAAAGATAGAGAGGGTGAAAGAGTTACTCGTATATGATGAATTGACATTGAATGAAATTGCATTCAAATTAAACTATTCGAGTGTGGCACACTTGAGCTCTCAGTTCAAAAAAGTAACGGGACTCACACCCAGTCACTTCAAACAGATCAAAACCACCAAACGTAAACCATTGGATGAGGTGTAAATCTCATAAACTTTTCAAAGAATAGTATAACAGCCTTCCAAACTATAGTTTCCATATTTGCATCATAAAAGAATACAATTATGAAAACAGATAATAGAGTAAAAAAAACATTTCCTGTGCTGCAAATGAGCTGTGCTTCGTGTGCTATTAGTGCCGAAAGCATAGTAAAAGGGCTAGATGGTGTAAGCAATGCTTCAGTCAATTTTGCTGCGGCAACCCTAAGCGTAGAATACCAACCCGAAATAATTAGCCCTGAACAAATACGAGCAGCCGTTCAGGATGGCGGATATGACTTGTTAATAGAGGATGACAAAGATACTGCGGCAGATACATTGGAAGATATACATAAAAAGAAGTTTAATGTCCTGAAAAGAAAGACAATCTTTGCAGCTATATTCTCTCTGCCTGTTGTTATTATCGGTATGTTTCTGATGGATATTCCGTATGCCAATGAAATAATGTGGGTGCTTTCTACACCTGTTATATTCTGGCTCGGAAGGGATTTCTTTATCAACGCATGGAAGCAGGCGAAACATCGTTCGGCTAATATGGATACATTGGTTGCTTTGAGTACAAGTGTCGCATATCTGTTTAGTGTCTTCAATACCTTATTTCCTCAATTTTGGCTAGATAGGGGAGTTCATCCTCACGTTTATTTCGAGGCTGCCTGTGTTATTATAGCATTTATCTTGCTTGGACGATTATTAGAGGAAAAAGCCAAAGGGAATACATCTTCATCGATAAAGAAACTGATCGGGCTCCAACCTAAAACAGTTACAGTTTCCGAAAATGGAAATTATATAGAACTTCCTATAGAACACGTAAACATTGGCAATATAATAGTAGTGAAACCCGGTGAAAAAGTTGCTGTTGATGGAGTTGTCATAGAAGGTTCCTCATATGTTGATGAAAGTATGCTTAGTGGAGAACCGATACCTGTATTAAAGAAAGAAGGCGAGAAGGTGTATGCCGGAACAATAAATCAGAAAGGAGCTTTTTTGTTCCAAGCCGAAAAAGTTGGAGCAGATACAATGCTCGCTCAAATTATCAGGATGGTACAAGATGCCCAAGGCAGTAAAGCTCCTGTACAAAAACTTGTCGATAAAATAGCTGGTATATTCGTTCCCATAGTCATGTCTATTGCGGTTCTTTCTCTTGTTATTTGGCTTATATATGGAGGCTCTGCTGGCATTACTCATGGTATTTTGGCATTGGTTACCGTGTTAATCATCGCTTGTCCTTGTGCTTTGGGGTTAGCTACACCTACAGCTATTATGGTGGGAATAGGAAAAGGTGCCGAAAAAGGGATATTGATAAAGGATGCCGAAAGTCTAGAGTTAGCAAAAAAAGTAGATGCCATAGTGCTAGATAAAACCGGAACCATAACAGAAGGTAAACCTGTTGTTACTGATGTTTATTGGCTGAGTGGCGATGATAGTAAAAAAGATGTTTTGTATAGCCTGGAAAAACAATCTGAACATCCTTTGGCTGATGCTGTAACAAATTATTTGGCTGGTATTGTTCCTGTGCCTATTCTGGATTTTGAGAGTATCACAGGAAAGGGTGTGATTGGGCTTGTTAATGGAGAAAAATATTTTGTTGGAAACAAGAAATTCATCGATGAAAACGGCATAATTGTCGATAATTTGCTCCTTGAAAAGATGGAAAATTCAAGCTATTCTTCAAAAACTATGATATGGTTTTCTGATAGTAAAAAGGCCATTGCTTTAATAGCTATTACAGATGAAATAAAGGCCACTTCTTTATCAGCAATACAACAGCTTCAATCTTCAGGTATAGAAGTGTATATGCTAACAGGTGATAATTATGCCACAGCAAAAGAAATAGCTTCAAAAGTAGGTATAAATCATTTTCATGCAGAAGTTTTGCCTCAGGATAAAGCTGAGTTTGTAAAGCAGTTGCAGTCAGAGGGTAAAGTTGTGGCTATGGTTGGAGATGGTATAAATGATAGTACTGCATTAGCACAGGCGGATTTGAGTATTGCGATGGGAAAGGGGAGTGATATCGCCATAGATGTGGCTAAAATGACCATTATCTCTTCAGATCTGACAAAGATATCTGAAGCTATAAAATTATCAAAACAAACAGTCGCCACTATTCGCCAAAATCTATTTTGGGCGTTTGTATACAACTTAATTGGTATTCCTTTGGCTGCAGGAGTTCTTTATCCAATAAATGGGTTCTTATTAAATCCTATGATAGCCGGAGCTGCAATGGCATTGAGTAGTGTAAGTGTTGTAAGTAATAGTTTGAGATTGAAATGGAATAAATAATAACTTATAGATTATAATTATGGAAAAGAACGTTTTTAAATTCAAAACAAGCATCAATTGTGGAGGATGTATAGCTAAAGTGACTCCTTATCTAGATTCTGTGAAAGGTATATCTAAATGGGAAGTAGATACAGCTGATAAAAATAAAGTATTGTCTGTTATATCTGATGAGGTTGTGGAATCAGATATTGTCAAAGCTGTTCAGCAAGCAGGATTTAAAATAGAAAAGATCAATTAAATAAAAAAAATAAAAGTCTGTCATTACCACAACGATAGACTTTTACAATAATTTAATTGAATGAAAATAAGTAACCGTAGTGCAAGCTGTAAATAAGAAGTATTGAAAAGCAAAATAATTGCTGCACTACGGTAATGAAAATCAGAAAAACCACTCTATATTTTTATGCTAACTTTACAAGATAAAATTAGCTGTTGCAGACTTTTTATAGGTAACGTTATTTAATACGATTTTATAAGATCCTGAAGCCCAAGTTGCCAAGTCAATTGATAATACTTTACCTCCGTATTTAACAACAGTCTTAGTATATACTAATGTGTTTGCAGCATTGTATACTTCTATCTTAAACTCACTCTTCGTATAAAAATACAAATCTAGATTAGTCCCTTCGATGTACATATCTATAGGCTCTACACCTGAAGTCTTAGTCATCCCTTCATCGGCAATATCACCTTTTATTTGTATTTTATTATCGTTGATGGCAGTTGTGTCAGCATTAATAGTTGCCGGCAATAAAAGAAAAATAAATGATAGAAGGTAAAGATATTTTTTCATAACATGCATTAATTTAATGTTTGTAATTCCAGACACTAAATTACTCAAGATATGCTATGCTTGTGCTATATATATAGGTCGATATGACTTTTTTTGACCTTCTGTTTTTGATAAGTATTTTTGTTCCAGTTGTTTATTCTTATTCTGGAGGAGCCGAAATATGACTTTTATTTTGACTTAGTCGGTGTTGAAAATGTCTCGTTTTGGTTCTTTGCAACATTACTATCCAAATAATCGACTATATTTCCATAATCTTTTACCCCAATTTTCTTTCTAATCGAAGATCTTTTCGAAGTAATGGTATTAATGCTTTGTTCCATGATAATGCTTATTTCAGCATTCGTAAAATCTGAATATATAAGACAGCATATTCTAAATTCAGATTCATCTAGCTGAGGGAAGGCTTCTCTCAGCGAATCGAAGAATCCATCGTGTAGTTCATTCATTGTTTGATATAACAAATCCCAATCAAGACTAGCTTGATTATATACAATTTCATTAAACTTCTTTAGTAGTTTTTCTCCATGCTTCTTTTCATCTTCGCGTAAAAAACCTTCCAGCAGAGCCGATTTCTTTAGGATATCGAAGTGGTGTAGTAGTTTATTTCTGAACGAGTCTTCTTTTTTATCGTAACTTTTAGCCATTTGGTTCAATTGGCTTATTTTTTGTTCAGCTTCTAATAATTCTCTACCATTTTTCTGTGTTTTATAATAAAAGAAGAACCCTATAATAAGCGTAGTAAGTCCAAGTCCTAATAATATGATAAACAAAAATTGCCTTTGAATTAACAGTCGGTTATTCGTGTTTTTTACCAGCTCATAATCATACTTTTTCTGTATATCCAGAATAGCTTGATTTTCATTGTTTTCATAAATATTATAAAGATTATTAATACAATCTTTATTATAGTCTAATGCTCGTCTATAATTGTTTTTTTCTTCTTCTATCATAGATAAAGATTCATATATTCTAGATGTTAGAAATGGATCATTACTCTCTTTCAAAAATTTTAGAGATTTCTCAAAATAGAAAATAGCTGAATCACTTTTATTTTCACTATAAAGTACTTGCGCCAAAGACGAGTATATTTTAGCTCTGGTAATGCTGCTGTTAGCGAAAGGGATCGCTTTATTCAGATATTCTTTTGATTTAGCAAAATTCCCTTCTTTTTTAAATATGAGTCCTAGATTATGCCTTATGTTTGATTGACAAATCGAGTCTTTTGTAATATCGGCAATTTCAAGTCCTTTTTGATAATAATAGAACGCACTGTCATTTTCCTTTTTCAACAAAAAACTGTTTCCTATATCTCTCAGCGAAAAAGCTTCATTCTTATAGTTTCCTGCTTTTTCAAAATAATTGGCAGCTCTCTTAAAGCGGATAAGGGATTCGTCCTGCAATAGTTCATTATAATACAAATATCCGATATGTGATTGAATTAACCCTTTAATATTGAAATTGTTTATTGTTTGGTCTGCATAGGTTTCGGCTTCCATATAGGCACCCATAGCCTCCTTGTTCTTTTTTTGATCTTTCAAAACTCTTCCTGTGTAAAAGCAAGCGAGAGTTCCGTTAACCATATCATTATGTTTNNATAGTATCCTTCGAAATATCCTTGTTGCTTTTATCTCTAGCTTGAATTCTTAAGAGATTATATTTGTTGAACTTTTCTTTATTGAGATTCTCGGGATATAAAATAGAATCTAATAGAGCAAGAGCACTGTCGGGCTTGTTGTCTATAAGTGATTCTGCTTCAAAAATATACCTTTCAGCATTTTCTGATCCGGGGTTACATGCAAAACACGTAAAGGCTAAGATTAGAATAACAAATAATCTTATATATCTCATAATTCGTAAACTTCAATGTGAAAACTGTATACTTCTCTATATACAAAGTTACTTTTTATATTTTTTAATCTAACAAATGTTTGTTCTAAAATAGTTAAATTTTCGTTGTGTAGATTAATAATAATAGAATTAAATAGAGCAAACAAAAAAGGTTATTACCAATTAAGATAATAACCTTTTATATGAGTGCTAAATTTTTATTTTAGGTATGCGTCAAACCAACGGAAGAACTCTCTCTGGAACAGAACTCCGTTCTGAGGTTGAGATATCCAGTGATTCTCGTTTGGATAAATCAGCATTCGGGCCGGAATTCCTTTAAGTTTTGCAGCATTGAATGCCATCATACCTTGAGATGCAAGAATTCGATAGTCAAGTTCGCCATGAGTAATCATAATAGGGGTATCCCACTTGTCTACAAATTTATGAGGAGAGTTAGCATACGAGCGTTGAGCAATAGAATTACTTCTATCCCAGAAAGAACCGCCTAAGTCCCAATTTGCAAACCACATTTCTTCAGTTTCAAGATATTGGGCTTCCAAATTGAAGATTCCTGCATGCGCAAGGAATGCCTTAAACCGTTTGTTATGATTTCCGGCTAACCAATATACCGAGAACCCGCCATAACTAGCGCCTGTGCATCCTAATTTGTCTGCATTTACGTAAGGCTCTTTTGCTAAAGCATCAATTGCAGAAAGATAATCCTTCATATTCTGACCGCCATAATCTTTACTTATTTGCTCTAGCCATTCTTGACCAAAGCCAGGTAAACCTCTACGGTTAGGGGCTACAATGATATATCCGTTAGCTCCCATCATTTGTAAATTCCAACGATAAGACCAAAACTGGCTCACAGTACTTTGAGGTCCTCCCTGGCAGTATAATATTGCCGGGTATTTCTTATTCGGGTCAAAGTTTGGAGGATAAACAACCCATGTTAGCATTTTCTTCCCATCGGTAGTCGCTATCCAGCGTTCCTCTACTTTGCCCATCGTTAATTGGCTGAGTATATCTTTGTTTTCGAAACTTAGTTCAGTTGCTTCTCCTGTAGAAATATTTATAGAGTATATTTCATTCGGCTTAGATAATGAATGACGAAGTGCTATAAGTTTGTCTCCGGCTATCTCAAATGATTCATAATCATGATCGCCTTTGGTGATTTGTTTTATTTCTTTTGTGTGAATATAAGCCTGGAATAATTGAGTTTTAGCTTCAACACAAGAAACAAAATAAATGCTTTGATTGTCATCACTCCACAAAAGGAAATCGGTATTATAATCGAATGCTTCGGTCACGTATGTCTTTTCTTTTGTTGCTAAATTCATGACAAACATTCTGTTTTTGTCTGACTCGTAGCCTTCACGTTCCATACTTTGCCAAGCTATATATTTGCCATCGGGAGAGAATACAGGGTTTATATCATATCCCATCATCCCCTCTGTGAGGTTTTCGGTCTGCTTACTTTCTATATTGAATAGATAAATGTCTGAATTGGTAGACAAAGCGTATTCCAATCCTTTTTTCTTGCGACATGTGTATGCGATGGACTTACTATCAGGGCTCCAAGCCAACTGCTCGGTACCTCCAAATGGAAGCATTGGACATTCGTATGGTTCATCGCCAAGAATATCAATTCCGTCTGATACTTTTTCTCCATCGAAATCAGCAACAAAAGTATGAGGGATTTCTTCAACCCACTCAGACCAGTGTTTATACATCAGGTCATCAATAATTCGTCCTGACGCTTTAGGCAGATCTTTGTAACGGTCTGTTGTACGCTCTCCGAATTTTATGTTTTTGATGTACATAATTCTTTTCCCGTCAGGAGAATAAGAAAACCCATTAACATCACCTTCTATATTGCTTATTTGCTTACGACCGCTACCATCTGGATTCATTTCCCATATTTGAGAAGATCCACTTTCGCTACTCAAAAAGGCAATCTTATTTCCTCCTTTCACCCAAATAGCATTGTTTTCGCTTTTAGGAGTCTGTGTTATTTGTTTTTTGTCAGAACCATCTACATTCATCGTAAATAGCTCTTTATTTGTTTTATTCTGTTCAATGCTTACATAAGTCACACCATACAATATCTTCGATTTGTCCGGTGAGACCTGAACATCAGATACGCGTCCAAAACTATATAATACTTCGGGCGTCATTATTCCGTTTTCTACCTTTACGGAGGCTTTGCCTATGATGGGCTCATCTTTTTCTGAATTTGCCTTCTTGTCGGCAGAATTACATGCGGCCAAGACTGCACCTAAAACTAATGCCATAATGGATTTATATTTCATATACTTATTTATTTTATGGCTTCAAAGGTATTGGTTTTTTGTAATACATACAACTTTAATTAGTCTGTAGGAATCATATATTTATACTCAATCGCATAATATCTTAGGATTCTAAAATAAGCGTGGCGATTAAGATATAACCGCCACTCTATTAAGTCTATATAAATTACTATTTTATTACAGTGTTTTTAGCTTTAAATTACGCCATAGAACTTTTATGCCGCCACCATCATGTATTTGAAGTGCTATACGTCCTTGTCCTGCACCGATTTTCTTATCATCAAAGTTGACCATCTCTTGTCCATTAAGCCATGTCGTTACTTTGTTACCCTGAACAAGTATACGCATGGTATTCCAGTCGCCAACTTTAAGAAACTCTTCTTTCTCTTTTGGTATTTGTATCAACCATCCTCTACCGTACGATTCGTAGATGCCACCTGTTCCATGACCTTTAGGCGCTACTTCTACTTGCCAGCCATTCACTTTTACATCTTCTTCGATAAACGAACGGATAAATACTCCCGAATTACCATCTGCTTCTTGCTTAAATTCAACAGTCAGGTCAAAATTATCATAATATTCGCGCGTAGCGAGATATCCATATTGTTTGTCAGGGCCGCTTTCGCATACCAAAAGTCCATCTTGTACGTACCATTTTTCTGTTCCATAAACGTCCCAGCCTTTCAGGTCAGTCCCGTTGAACAGATTTACTTCTTTCGATTTCGTTGGTAGTTCTTTAATCTTTATATTGCGGAACGATGCCGGATATCCATGATCCTGAAGACATAATACACCTTTTTTCGCCAGTCCGTATTCTGGAGCATCTTTCCATTTTCCACTATTCTTTCGTTCGAACCAATCATCAGTCCATGCTTCGAATTCTAATATCTTTACACCGTTCAACCAGTGTTCTACATGACCATTGTCAAATACTATTTTCGAATTGTTCCATTCTCCATGAGGATTGACTTTCATTTTTGTCGTATCGGGGATATACATAGCATAATCTGCACCCAAATCTTGCCAGGCTTCTAGTTTTTCTGCGAAATTAGGAGTATCTATCAGTTGGTATTCAGGGCCGGTAACATACGGTACTTTATATTGCGGTCTTTCCACTACATGATATAGCATGCCGCTATTTCCACCTTTCGATAATTTCCAATCCCAAGATAGCTCGAAATTTTCATACTGTTTCTCTGTAACAATGTATCCACTGGCATCGCTACCATCACCTTTTGCCTGAATGCAGCCATCTACAACATGCCAAGGCTCAGTGAGTGATGTGCCATTGTAGTCGCGCCATCCATTAAGTGTTTCTCCATCAAATAAAAGTTGCCAACCTTCTTGCTTCTCTTTTTCGGTCAGAGTGTTAGGCTTTTCTCCACCGATGCAGGCTGTAAAAGATACTGCCACAATGGAGCATAGTGTCAGTAGGATTTTAGGAGTCTGTTTTTTAATTGTAAACATCATATTTGATTTTGGTTTATAAATAGGTTAAACTTATCGGTAAAGATAATGAATTATGAATAAAACACTTACTGATCAGTGGCAACACTTCGTATAAATCTGTCTTTTTTGACAAATGAGTAAATGATGCTATGTTATGAAATGAATCTATAAACTTCTGAATAATAGATGTCTATATATACATTATTTAGAGCGATTATTTTTATCTGCTCTGTATGCATCCACAGCTTTTTTAACCGAACCATGTAGTAACAGTAGATGCTTTGCTTGTTCATAATCCAACCCTAACTCTTCGGATACCATGCGTGTTCCCCTGTCTACAAGTTTTGCATTCGATAATTGCATGTTGACCATTCGGTTACCTTTCACCCGTCCTAACTTTATCATAGTAGCCGTAGTGATCATATTCAATATCATTTTTTGACCTGTGCCAGATTTCATGCGCGAACTACCTGTAACATATTCAGGCCCAACTATCATTTCTATTGCTATTTCTGCTTCCTGAGCAATAGGCGAATCGGGATTGCTAGAGATGGATGCTGTAAGGATTCCATGTTTGCGAGCTTCACGTAAAGCTCCTACAACGTATGGCGTTGTACCTGATGCTGCAATCCCAATTACTGTATCTTTATCATTTATGTTGTGAGCTTGTAACTCAGTCCACCCAGATTCCATATTGTCTTCGGCTTTTTCTACAGGATTGCGCAATGCTGTATCACCTCCTGCAATGAGCCCGATAACCAATGTTTTTGGCATACCAAATGTTGGTGGAATTTCGGAAGCGTCCAATACACCAAGACGTCCGCTAGTTCCTGCTCCCATATAGAAAATACGCCCTCCTTGTTGCATCCGGGGTACTATTTGCGAAACAAGTTTTTCTATTTGTGGTATCGCCTTTTCTACAGCTAAAGCTACTTTTTTATCTTCATTGTTTATGTCTGTCAAGAGTTCAAGTACAGACTTGTTCTCTAGATTGTCATATAGCGACGGTTGCTCTGTTATCTTTACAAAAGCCATGTTGAATTAATTATGTATTGTTTGACATTCGCCTGCATAGTATTTTATGAGGCCCTCCATCGGAGACTGAGAGATGATACCTACCTTAATATTTAAGTCAGCACCAACTTTGCGCACCAAATGTTTATAATAGTATGCTACCGACCCGGTGAAATGCACATCATTATTTTTGTAGTCATATTGCATCACATTTTTTACAAAAAAGTCTTTGAAAGCATTGTATACTAGATCATACACCGTTTTATCGTGTATATTCTCTACCAAAAACGGAGATAAACTTGCCAAAAAACGATTAGCAAGGGGTTGTCTATATACCATATCCAGAATAGTTGCAGGAGTGAGATCAAACTCTTTCAGGAATTTTTCTTTCAACCCTTTTGTTAGCTGGTTTTTCAGGCATGCCCCTAAGAATAAGCGTCCAAGTACGGCGCCACTTCCTTCGTCACCTAAGACATAGCCCAGCGGAGAAACATTCTCAACAATCTCTTCTCCGTCGTAAAAACAAGAGTTTGATCCTGTGCCCAAGATACAAGCGATGCCTTTTTTTGTCCCACATAGTCCTTTTGCTGCCGCAACTAAATCACTATTTACTTCAATGTGAGATGTCTTTATGTTATCGGCTATCGCATCTCTTACAATTTTATTCTTTTCGGGAGATGCACAGCCTGCACCAAAAAAATGTACAGAATCTATTGTGTGTCCATTGAGGACGGGGTTAATAACTTTCTTTATTTCTTCACTAATATCTTCTCGAGACCGAAAAAACGGATTTGCTCCTTTGGTAGAAATCTGTTTGATCTCTTTAGTACCCTCTACTAAACGCCAATCGACCTTTGTAGAGCCGCCATCTGCTAATAATATCATATTTTAATATAGATTTTCTTTTTATACAATATGTTTCCTATTATCCAATTAAATCCTACAAACAAGAGGGCATATACAAGCGAACCGAGGTAATTACCCAGATAAGGTTGTAGGCAGATTTGGTATATGAAATTTTTTAAATTAATTATATTTCCGTAATACGTAAAAATTATGTTTCCGAGCAAAATAGAGAAAATGCCTGCTGCAACATATATAAATAAAGGATTTACACCGAATGATTCAAAAAATACACTCCATTTTTTATGTCCTTTTATATCAATGATCCATATCAGAAGAGCAAGTAACGTTGATGCTAACCCACATGTTGCCAAAACAAATGTAGGAGACCATATTTTTTTGTTAATCGGACAACCGTAACTAAGTAAAAAGCCCAAGAATGTCATTACCGCTCCAACTATAAATAAACGTTGTATTCGCTCGTTATTGTCTTTGGTTGTTAGGAGAATTTCTCCACAACAGAATCCTATTAATACATGGCAGATTGCCGGTATGGTACTTAATAGTCCTTCGGGATCAATTGCCAAACCGCTATCTTTATACATGTGATCTATACCCAAAATAGCTCTGTCGAGCACTGAAATGATATTGTCTTCACTAAAGTCGAACCCGTTGCCAAATAAGAGCAGTAAAAAATATCCAATGAGTGTAACGACTATGATATAAGGTATATACTTATGTTTTACAAATATAGCTATCAGAGCTGTAGCACCGTATGTAAGTGCCAGTCGTTGCATAACGCCGAGTATTCGGATATGCTCGAAGTTTGTAATGGCTGTTATAAATCTTTCAAAAAAGCCGATATCTTCACTCGATAGACTATTAAATGTTCTGAATGACAATGAAAGCCAGCCCAATCCAAGCCCGATGAGAAATATAACTACCGTTCTTTTTAGAATTTTGAAGAGTGTAGGCTTGCTGAACTCAAAATTGAATTTTCTTAACGAGATGTAAGTTGATATTCCCATAATAAACATGAAAAATGGGAAAACCAAGTCGGTAGGAGTTAGTCCATGCCACGCTGCATGTCCCAGAGGCGCATATACATAGCTCCACGAACCCGGATTATTTACCATTATCATTCCGGCAATGGTTATTCCCCGCAGTATGTCGAGAGATAGGAGTCTGCTGCTTGGTTTTTGAGTCATTTGTTACTTTTTTTATATTGCTTATAATCAGGTGTTATGGTGCTAAAAAGTGACAAAAAAGAAAATTTTTTTGTATGTTTTTTTTTTTTATTTTTTTTTT
>NZ_DLIY01000030.1:0-14835 GCF_002483985.1 Dysgonomonas sp. UBA7630 | reverse complement strand
TTTGAGGTATCTCACAGTCTACAGCCTTCTTTGTCATAGGCAAAGAACGCCCCAAACCTCTCTTCCCAGCCAATAGATCATAAATAGTAAGACCAATTGTATAAAATGGCTTTTCCCACCATTTATAATTTCCGATGATAAAACGTTGATCTTTCACAAGATGTGGAGCATTCTTTTTCATCAGACCTCTTTCGCGAAGAGCCTCAACAACCAAACTCACATCTCCTTGTGCCAAATAACGCACACCACCATGCACAAGTTTCGTACTGCGACTAGAAGTGGCTTTTGTAAAATCAGCCTGCTCCAACAACACAACCTTGAACCCTCGTGAAGCAGCATCAACTGCAGCACCAAGCCCGGTTGCTCCGCCTCCGACAACAACAAAATCCCATATTAGAGATCTATCTGCTATTTGCTTTATATAATCATCTCGTTTCATTGTATCACATCTATATACACACAAAATTAATTAAGAGTTTGAAATAAACAAATAAATTCGAAACTTTTTTATCACAATTCGGAGATATTTATAATTAATTCGAAATCATAACATACAATTACGAAACGAAACACATATAACAAAATAAAAAACTTAACAATAAAGATGCAAAGCATATTACATAAACAATAGAAATATTTATACCTTTGCAGCAAGATCTAATAACTAATTAGCAAATAATATGGGAAATATAGCGAAGCGACATAAATATATACTGGAGCAACTTAAAGAAGACGGATATGTAAAAGTTCTGGACTTAAGCGAAAAACTGGGAGTTTCGGAAGTTACGATACGAAAAGATTTAAAGTTTCTCGAAAGCAAAAAGATGTTATATCGCAATCATGGAAGTGCCAGTAGTCTCAGTTCAATTATATCAGACAAACATATAGATGTGAAAGAAAAGCTGAATATGGATGAAAAATCATCGATAGCAAAAGCAGCAAGTAAATTATTGGAGTCAAACGATAAAATTATAATAGCATCGGGAACAACCCTACTCGCTTTCGCAAACGAAATAAATGCCAGCGAAGGTATTACAGTAATCACATCTTCGGTAAAAGTTTCATTAAGTTTATGCTACAACCCTAATATTGAGATCATTCAATTGGGAGGCATTATGAGAAAAAACTCGGTATCAGTGATTGGACACTATGCTGAAAACATACTGGAGAGTCTCTCCTGCAACAAGCTATTCTTGGGGGTAGACGGAATTGATCTCGATTACGGACTGACAACCAGCGACATGAGCGAAGCTAGAATCAATCAGCAAATGATAGATGCCGCACAAAAAATTATTGTACTTACAGACTCGTCAAAATTTGGCAGAAGAGGGTTTTGTAAAATATGTGATTTAAATAAAATACATCACATCATTACAGACAAAAACGCACCGGCCCATATAATTGAGATGATGAGAGAAAGAGAAATAGAAGTAACCCTTGTCTAAACTAACATTTAATATTGAGTTCGAGCAATACGTTTCTTATTTGCTCATACGTAGTTATACGTGTAGGAACTAAAGGCAGACGAAGTTTATTTTGAATATAACCCATCATATTGAGCATACATTTTACTCCTGCCGGATTTCCATCCACGAAAAGAAGGTTGAATAGCTCGTTGAAACTATGATGTATAGTCAAAGCACTGGCATAATCACCTTCAAGTGCCAAACGAGTCATACGACTAAATTCGCGAGGGAATGCATTACCAATCACTGATATGACACCAACAGCGCCGAGGGTTATCAAAGGAAAGGTAACCCCATCATCACCTGATATCACATCAAAATGTTCGGGTTTCCGCTTTATGATATCATCCATCTGAGTCATATTACCAGATGCTTCTTTTACAGCAACAATATTTCGGAACTCATTAGCAATGCGCAATGTTGTATCAGCCGTCATATTAACACCTGTCCGCCCCGGAACATTATAAGCTATAATAGGCAGGGAAGATGCTTCCGAGATAGCTTTATAATGCTGATATATACCTTCCTGTGATGGTTTGTTATAGTAAGGAACTACTGAAAGAATACCGTCTATGCCGGCATAATCATTTTTCTTTAACTTATCGACAATGGCACGTGTATTATTTCCACCTTCTCCTATAATAACAGGAATTTGACCGTTGACTTTATTTACCACCAATTCGACAATCTGTTTTTTTTCTCCCTCGGTCAATGTTGGGGTTTCTGCTGTTGTACCAAGTACAACCAGATAATCAGTTCCATTTTGCAACTGATAATCAACAAGCCGAAGCAGGGCATCATAATCGACACTCTCATCTTCTTTAAAAGGAGTAATTAAAGCAACTCCCATTCCTCTCAGATTTATCCTGGACATAAAGTCAATCTTTATCTTTAGAAAAGTGTATATCTCTTTTCAGTTTGTGCAAAATTAAGAATTAATTTACACCCTAGAGCACTTTGCTCAGGTAATTTTTTATTTGCTGATAAGTTTCCTGCAGATTCATTTCATCAGTTTTGAGTACCAGAAAGTCATAAAAAGGCTGATCCGGCTTTGCAATACCGATACTGAACTCAGAAGAATTATTGGACAGCAAATATTCATAAATCTTACTTTCAGTAGTAGTCAAGTCAATAAGCGTATCATACTCCAATGCTTTGAACTCTTCCAAGACAGATGGTGCAAGTATCTGAAGAAAAGACATTTCCTGAGGATGAATAATTCTCACATTTGCCGGAAATATTGTATTCCCCGGAGCCTTCTTTGTAGATTGATACGTCCACAAGACAACTTTTTTACCATTTGCTATTAAATCTTTTGATATAGCATCTATAGCCGGCCAATCGTTATATGAGAACAGAATAAGTACACTTTTCATGCTCTCTAAATTTCGGAAAGCATGTTTTCTTTTATTATCTCGGAAAGCAGAATTTATTTTCCATTTTACTAAAAAATCAAACATAATAATTTTGTTGTGTTAGATATCATAATAAACGAGCAGTCGTATATTTCGTTTTCAACCGGGAAAAATAAATTCTGCTTCTGTTATTTTTTATAATTTTCTGGCACCATCACTGATCACCACATCGTATACCTTCGGCTTGATTCTGAACTTTTGCTCATAGCTTTCGGTAGCACGTTTGATGAAATCATCATGAAGCTCATTTTTCACAAGATTGATGGTGCAACCACCAAAGCCGCCACCCATTACACGAGACCCGGTTACACCACACTGACGTGCAATATCATTCAGGAAGTCAAGTTCTTCGCAGCTAACTTCATATTTACGGCTAAGTCCGATATGAGTCTCATACATTTTCTTACCTACAGTTTCGTAATCACCTCTTTCCAATGCATCACACGCTTCGCTCATACGTTGAATTTCTTCGATAACGAACTCTGCACGCATATAGTCTTCGGCACTAACTTCATTAGCTACCTCTTTCAACATGTCGATTGTAGCATCACGCAATAATTCCACTTCAGGATGATATTTACGAATATATGATGCTGCATTTTCGCACGATTCGCGACGTTTGTTATAAGCCGAAGAAGCCAACTCATGTGCTACGCAAGTATTCAACAATACCAAGCGGTATCCTTCCGGATTGAACGGAATATATTTATATTCAAGAGAGCGACAATCTAAACGGATTAATGACCCCGCCTTGCCAAAGCAAGATGCAAACTGATCCATAATACCACATTTGACTCCTACATAATTGTGCTCTGTAGCTTGTCCTATTTTGGCTAGTTGAAAACGGTCTAAGCCAAGATTATACATATCATTGATCGCAAATCCGAAACAACTCTCCAATGCTGCTGATGAAGACATTCCTGCTCCGAGAGGCACATCACCTGCAAACACGCAGTCAAAACCTTGAACCTGTTTTCCTAGCTTCATTATTTCGTGACATACGCCGAAGATATATTTTCCCCATTGTTTGATCGGAATATCATCTAGTCCGAATTCATCCATTTCAGACAAATCCATAGCGTATGCCTTAATACGGTCGGGCGTTCCATTTGGCTTGATCACACAATACATGGCTTTGTCGATTGCTCCAGGCAACACAAATCCGCCATTGTAATCGGTATGTTCTCCAATAAGATTGATACGCCCCGGCGATGTATACATTGTACCTTCGGTTCCGAATAGCGATTTAAATTTTTCTTTTAATAAATTTAGCTCCATGGTCGATTTTAATTATTTAGGGTTTATACAAAAAATTATTCCAACATTTTAAGAAAATCATCTTCATTAATAATAGGAATACCCAGGCTTTTCGCTTTCTCGAGTTTAGCAGGTCCCATATTGTCACCGGCTAAGACATAATTAGTTTTTGAAGATATAGAACCGCTGTTCTTACCTCCATTCTGTTCTATCATACTCTTGTATTCATCGCGGGAATATTTTTCGAAAGTCCCGCTAATTACGATTGACAAGCCTTTTAGTTTTTCTGTTCTCTGGGCAATAATAGATTCACTAAGTTCAAATTGCAATCCAAATGTACGAAGTTTATTTATTACTTCAAGATTGTTAGGATTACTAAAATATTTAACGATACTTTGAGCTATCCGATCACCGATTTCGTCAACCTGTGTCAGGTCTTCTATTGTAGCTGCTTCTAACAAATCGATATCAGGAAAAGCCAATGCTAGTTTTTTCGCTACGGTTTCGCCAACATAACGGATACCCAAAGCAAAAAGTACTCTTTCGTAAGGAACTGATACCGATGCATGAATGCTATCTATGAGATTCTTGGCACTCTTCTCAGCCCAACGCTCAAGACGAGAGACATCCTGCCACTTTAGTGTATATAGGTCTGCAATATTTCGAATATATCCGGCATTGTAAAGGTGTTCTACAGTCTCTGTTCCTCCGGCAATATTCATCGCTTTTCGGGTCAGGAAGTGTTCGATACGACCTTTTATCTGCGGTGGGCATGACACGTCGTTCGGGCAATAATATATAGCCTCTCCTTCATCTTTGACAAGAGGTGTACCACATTCGGGACAATCTTTTATAAACTCGACTTTAGTATCAAATATATTTCTTTGGGCAACATCTACCCCAGTGATCTTAGGTATTATTTCTCCTCCTTTTTCTACATAGACCTGATCATTGAGATGTAAATCAAGAGAGTTAATATAATCTTCATTATAAAGTGACGCTCGCTTAACAGTTGTTCCCGACAGTTTTACCGGTCTAAGGTTGGCCACTGGTGTAATAGCTCCTGTACGCCCCACCTGATATGAAACAGACTCTAGTGTGGTAACAGCCTGCTCTGCCTGAAATTTGAAGGCAATAGCCCAACGAGGAAACTTAGATGTAAATCCAAGATTCTTTTGCTGAGTCAACGAGTTTACTTTAAGCACTATTCCATCTGTAGCTACAGGAAGGTTTTTACGTTCCTTGTCCCAATAATGTATATAAGCGAATATTTCGTCTAAAGTCTTACACTTCTTGGTTGCATCCGAAATTTTAAAGCCCCATTCCTTCGCTTTCATCAGATTTTCGTAATGTCCATCTGTAGGCAAATCTTCTCCTAACAAGTAGTAGAGAAAAGAGTCAAGTTTACGTGATGCCACTATCTTGGGGTCTTGCTGTTTCAGTGTTCCCGATCCAGCGTTACGGGGATTAGCAAAAAGGGCTTCTTCCTGTTCGGCTCTTTCCTTATTGATTTGATCAAATACAGACCACGGCATCAGAATCTCTCCTCTGATTTCAAACTCGGCAGGATAACCTGTCCCATGCAATCGTAAAGGAATACTACGAATGGTACGCACATTAGCTGTCACATCATCTCCCTGCACTCCATCGCCACGTGTAACAGCCTGTGTTAACTGACCGTTGATATAAGTAAGGGAAATAGATGTTCCATCGTACTTTAATTCACATACAATTTCGAAATCATCATTCAACCCTTTCTTTACCCGATTGTAAAAATCTGTAATTTCTGCCTCTGTATATGTATTTCCCAACGATAACATGGGATATTTATGAGGGACTTGTTTGAATGATTTATTAATATCGCTACCAACACGTTGACTCGGAGAATTAGGATCGAAATACTCAGGATACTGAGTTTCCAAATCGGTCAATTCCTTTAATTTCTTATCAAATTCAAAATCTGAAATAGTTGGTGCAGAAAGTACGTAATAGTCGTAATTATGTTTGTTCAACTCTTCCCGAAGAGTATCAATTTGGTGCTTTATCTGATCCATTCTTTTGTTAAAATCGTAAATACAAATATAAAAAGAAATAGGCTGAAAGTGTGCAAAATTAGATATTTTTCAGAAATCTATTTACACATTGACTTATCTTCAGCTAACGGAATATCAAGTTACTTCCCATATTTTCTTTTTCTATACAGAGAAATAGAACCCATGACCAAAGCAATAAAAAATACAGGAAAAGCAATATTTAGTATGGCATATTGATTTCTGTTCTCATAAGCCTCTTTTTTGTTCAGGATATATAGCTTTTGTTGCTTTGTCCTCAACTGCATCAGTCCGTCATCTCCTGTCAGCCAATTTACGGCATTCACAATAAAATCACGGTTACCAAATTGCTGTTGCGAAACTCTATCATAACCCATAGGCAATACCTGAGAACTTTGCCCCTGTCCTTGAATTTCATTTGTTATGATATCAGAAGACGAAACGATTATCATTTTTGTTCTTTCGCTTATATTCTTAGTTTTATAACCATCAGCCTTAATGCTATCAGGCATCTTCCTATTTTGGAATAAGGACGTAAATACACCTTCGAGACTTACAGCCACAGGGACAAATTGTAGGTCGAAATAGCCTTTATTGTTTTGTATTTTTGCAATATCAAAATCAATCATATCCGGCACTTTTACTAAATGCGTGTTGGCTGAAGTAGTCAATAGTACATGCTTTGTCACATCTGGAGAATTGTTTACGATATCAATAGAGCTGGCAAACCCGGCTTTTACGTCTCTTATATTCTTTGTGATGGAAAAATCCTGAGACGGGATCAACAGTGGCTGAAAATAGCTTGGCACAACGGATGCAGACTGCGCTCCTTCGTCACTCATTATATATGTAGAAACACACTGGTTATCCTGAATAAGGTTTGAATTTATGCGTACACCGTATGAAAAAAGCATATCATCGAGGTTGACATCATTTTTCATACTTGCTGAATGTCCTAATTGAGCGAGATCCTGATGAGAGTAAAAAGCTCCATCGATAAGCCACAATACCTTACCTCCGGACATTATATACTGATCGAGGATATACTTATCCGTTTCACTATATTTTGATAAAGGCCCGGCAATAATCACGGCATCAAAGTTATCCAATATATTAATTTCGTTACCAATCTGCCCCCTATTTACTGTGTAGTATTTAGATAATACTTCCTCGGCATCATATACATACGTACGTAAAATCTCATTATGACCTTCAATAAAGGCAATAGACTTAGATGCTTCCTGACTTAGTAAGCGAATAGCGTCTGTAAATTCAAACTCCAGACTCTCAATAGATGCATTTATGTTTTCTTCAGCTGTGTACCCTGCAATATTTTTGAGCAAAGGAACAACCAGGGTATCTTTTCCATTTGATATCTGGGCGTATGGATATATTATTTTTTTGCTGGCTTTCCCTTCTCTATCGATCTCGTTAAGGATAATACCGGGCATACCTCTTTGTGCCATCGCCTCATATATCTCGGAGGCAGAACTTTCGGACTGATATATATTCGTTTGTCTTATTTCGAGACTGCTATTCACATATCGGTTATAATCATTTAATAGATTAACGGTTGCATCCTGTAAACGCTGGAATCCATAGTTGAGATCTCCACTCAAATATACATTTATATTAAGAGGAATCTCATTTTTCGTACCTTTCAAGAGGTTTATTGTATAATCACTTAGTGTATAACGCTTATCGGATGTAAAATCAATTCTATAATTAGGTATAAAGTACAATCCAACATTAAGGATAGCAAACAAAACTCCCCCCCTGACTAAAACTCTTAATTTGCTCCCACTTAATACGACAAGAGCAAAAATTACAAACAAAACTAAATAATTAACAACAACAAGCAAGTCCTTAAATCGTATAACCCCCTTTTGCATCAATTCGTAATGATGAAGCAGTCCCAGAGATGACACGGCAGCTTGCGTTTTTCCGGCAAGGAATAAGCCGGAGAGCAAATCGAAGCCATAGTAAACAAAAACACTTAAAATTACTGAAGTGATAAGTGCTACAACCTGATTCTTAGACAAAGCCGACCCAAATAGACCGATAGCTATAAAAACCATAACCAATAATAGCAAAGAAAAATACGAGGCTAAAATAGCATTAAGGTCAATGTTTCCTACCGGATTGGCTAGCTGAGATAAAGAATAAACATAAATACATGTAGGCAATAAAGTAATAAATACGAAGATAAGTGCAGCCAGATATTTACTTAGATAGATATGGAAGACACTAACAGGTCTCGTCATTAGAATATCTAAAGTTTTTCCCTTTCGTTCTTCTGAAAAAGAGCGCATGGTAAAAGCCGGAATCAATACCAAAAGTAGTATGGGAGACAAAGCGAAAAAGCCGCTCAGATCAGCGTAACCGGTATCCACCAGATTGTATTTTCCGGAGAAGAACCACAGTAAACCTCCTATAATGAGAAGAAAAGCTAAAGAAAAGAACGCTCCGAAAGAAGAGCAAAAAACAGACTTAAGTTCTTTAAATACTAAAGCTTTCATATATCTTTGTATAAATTGATGTTTAATTACACAATGGCTAAACGAGAGATAAAGATAGTTATTTTATTTGTTCTGATAATTGCAGTCCTTATCGGAGGGTGGCGATTATATAACAAACTTGAAAAGAACAAACAATCTTTCTCTGTTGATATTTATGAATATATATCTCCTCAGGCAGTGGCTGTAATAAATATCAATAGAGAGTATAATCTGGATATGCTATACCAGTATGATCCTGCGCTTCGCAGCTTAACGGGTGTACTCGGAGAAAATTTATCTTTTCCTACGATTATTTCAAAGTATAAAGACAATAGTGGTATTTTAATAACAAAAATAAAACAAGAGAAAGAATCGGAGATAGCAGATTATATAAGAAATCAGATAGCATCGGATTTTCCTCCTTACAAAAGAGAATATAAAGATGCAATCGTATGGTATTTTACTCAGCCGGATGATAAATTTCTCGTTTGCTCTTTTTACAAAGGAATGCTTGCCATCAGCAACCATCTCAGGCCTATTGAAATATTTATTGATTCTGACTCGGAAAACACATTCTTTTCGGACGAAAATAACATCGAGCTTATAACCAAAATTCGAAATAGCACACCTGTCTGTATTTTCACAAAAGTGCAGGAAAAAACTTTGGCTCTTAATTATCTTCCTTATGACAGCTCAATACAACTAATAGGCTATATACTAGAAAACAAACAGAAGGCAGCAAATGACTCGATGGCATTCGATTACGCAACAATCCCCTTATTAATGGATTTGCCGGATAGAATGTGCATCGATAGCATAAACATACAAAATGGTAGCAAACCTGTAAGCGTAAAAATATTTCTAAACAAAAAGTTTTAAATTCGTGTTTATAAAAATATATTACAATTTATCAATTTAATAAAATAATTATGTCGGTATTAAAAGAATTAAAGGAGTTTATGATGCGTGGCAACGTAGTTGATATGGCTGTCGGTGTCATTGTAGGTGGAGCATTCGGCAAGATTGTATCATCGCTTGTAAGCGATATTATCATGCCTCCAATTGGAGTTGTACTTGGCGGTGTCAATTTTTCGGACCTGAAGGTAACGCTAAAAGATGCAGTAGGTGACGCAGCAGCTGTAACAATCAATTATGGTTCTTTTGTACAAACTGTTTTTGATTTTGTTATCATAGCCAGTGCTATATTTTTTGCTATCAAGGGTATCAATATGCTACAAAAGAAAAAAGAAGAAGCCCCTGCTACCCCTCCGGCTCCAACTAAAGAGGAAACGTTACTAACAGAAATCAGAGATTTATTGAAGGATCAAAATAAAAATTAAATATATACCTTTTATAAATTGAACTTAACAAACAAGCATTATGGTAAAGTATTTCCCTATTTTATTTATAGCGATGTCACTATTGTTCTCCAGTTGTGGCAGCGTACCTGTAACGGGACGTAAACAGTTGAATCTGGTTTCCAACCAAGAGGTTCTTTCGTTGAGTTTACAGCAATATCAACAATTTATAAAATCTGCACCAATATCAACCGATAAGAAGAATACGGCATTGGTACAGAAAGTTGGTAGAAATATAGCGAATGCTGTTGAAACTTATCTGAAAAACAATGGTTATGCAGATGAATTAGCATCGTATGCATGGGAATTCAACCTCGTGAAGAGTGCTGATGTAAATGCTTTCTGCATGCCCGGTGGAAAAATTGTCGTATATGAAGGAATACTGCCTTACACTCAAGACGAAACAGGTCTGGCTGTTGTCTTAGGACATGAAGTCGCACATGCTGTAGCAAAACATGCAAATGAACGTATGAGCCAACAAATGATGACTGAATATGGTACAGCTGCAATAGGTACAGCTCTCGGAGGAACTTCTACCGGGGTACAACAAGCCGCTGCTGCAGCAATTGGGCTCGGTTCTCAATATGGAATTTTATTACCTTATTCGCGCAAACAAGAGTTAGAAGCTGATAAACTTGGTCTGATATTTATGGCAATGGCAGGATACAACCCGAGTCAGGCTGCTGCATTTTGGACTCGCATGTCGCAGCAAGGAAGTAGCACTCCTGAATTTATGAGTACTCACCCTTCAGACAACACACGTATCCAACAGATAGAGAAAGATTTGCCTGAAGCTATGAAATACTATAAAGGTGGAACAGGAGCAACGAATACAAATTCTTCAAAAACATCTAACAAATGGAAGTTCTAATTGAATAAAACTAAAACAGAAGAGGCTATTTCGTGTAAGAGGTAGTCTCTTTTATTTTAGAATTCCTTATAAAACGGAAAATCTGCAATATCTAATAGCGGTTTATCTCCGCTACTGTCGCCGTATACATATAACTGATAAGTATCTCTATAAGGATAAAGTTCCAGGAAACGTTTGACCTTCTCTACTCCGTAGCAATTTTCACCTTTGAACTTCCCTGTTATTACACCTTCTTTAACTTCAACCTCTGTACCGATAACGCTTTCAATACCGATTGATTGAGCCCAAGGCAAAATCCAATTATAAATAGATGCACTATTAATGAGAACTATATGCCCTTCTTGTTGATAAAACTTGACCTTATCGATTGCTTGTGATCTTAACGTCTGATTTATTCGATTCTTGTATTTTTCGCAAATAGCATTAAACCCCGATAATGTCTTTCCTTTAAAGAAATAAGAAAACAGCTATTACCTTCGATGAATTTGCATCTATCATTACCTAAAGAATTTTGTGATAACAAAGAAAGAAATAATCCATAAGATTATAATAATGCGGATAAAATTATCTTTGAGGAATATCAGTGTTGGATTACCACTCCTTTCTTCCACAAATATGATTTGTAAATATCGGAACAACCCTACAAACACAAAAAAGGAGGTGAGATAAAGATTATCTCCATTACGTACTGTTACTTCCGGCGAAATAGTATACATGATAAATGCCAAAAATATAGCAGATAGCGTAAAGCTTTCAGGTGTAAAGCTCAAGAGTAGGTTTGTAGAAAAAAATGCGAAAAATAATGTTATCAAATAAGCTACAGACCTTTTTAT
This sequence comes from Dysgonomonas sp. UBA7630, assembly GCF_002483985.1. Lineage (NCBI taxonomy): Bacteria > Pseudomonadati > Bacteroidota > Bacteroidia > Bacteroidales > Dysgonomonadaceae > Dysgonomonas > Dysgonomonas sp. UBA7630. The sequence goes on along the minus strand of NZ_DLIY01000030.1, from coordinate 3,086 downwards.
TTCAATGATCTCTCTCAGATATCGAAAAATATAAACGGAAGACATACTGATCATCGAGGAGGACAATAAAACAAAAAGGAGAGTTTTAGCCTTAAATGTAACTAAATATGCAAGTCCGTTGCCAATAAGAACAAAAGGGTAATAAAATAGCATCAGGAGAGGATGCCCGCTTATCTGTGTTCGTCCAAGCTTTAAGATTAAGGGGTTATCATAAGAAAAATAAATATCTGTTTCATACGACATATTATCTATCACAGATGTGCTTAATGCTATATATATCGAATAGGATAAATAAATTAATAACAGTATAAAGAATAGCAACTTCTCTTCTTTTTTCTGGGGCAAAAGGGCTTTCGATAAAAATTTAAAATTAAAGAATTAGAATGTACAAGCTGTGTCAAAAATTTATTATTAAAATCTCATCTCTGTTGAGATAAGAAGTATAGTATCTTGTTTTGTTTATAAAATAATGGAGTTTCGTGATGAAGTTGCTTCAAAAAGAATCCTGCTAATCTCACGACTTGCAGGACCCCAACCTTAACACAAACTTTACAAAACTACACAATATATTTTTATTTATTTTTCTATCTTTTACGAAGCATTTATTTACCGCTGATCAATATTCTAAAACATACCTATCCGAGTGTCGAGCCTCGCCCTATATTCCGACGGAGACTGTCCTGTATGCTTTTTAAAGAATCTACCTAAAGAGGCTTGACTCGAAAAATGTGTATCCAATGTTATTTCCTGAATATTTAACGCTGTATTATTTAACAACGATTTTATCTCCAACAAAGTATATTCTACAATCCAGTCTTTGGCAGATCGGCCACTTACATCCTTTATTACCTTAGAAAGATACTTGGGTGTTATACCCAATTGCTTCGCATAAAAAGACATTTCTTTATTTTCGTGGTAATGTTTTAGTATTAAAAGAAAAAATTGATATGCCAAGTTCTCTTTCCTTGAATTAGGAGTCGCATTTATTGGCAATATGCTATTTTTAAAGCTATAATAAACATCCAAATAAAAAAGTCTTATTAAACTTACTATATATTCCCGCTGAAACATACAGTCTGACGTAAGAAATCTTTCATTAACAAGATTATAGTATTCAGAATACCGAGACATCTCATTCTTAGTCAGTTTGTAAAAGTGCTTTTGCCTCATATATATGAAGAATAGTGGCGAAAAGCGTGAAATACCACCTAGAATATCATCTGTTATTGTTTGGGAAAGTAAAAAATAATCAATTTTAAAGTCGTCGCTTTTATCTTTTACCGATATAGTCTGATTTGGCAATAAAACGATCATCTCTCCTTCTACAAAACGATGCTCTTCTTGACGCTGATGGACTTCGATAGTAATAGCTCCTTCATGACAAATACCAACTATACCAAAAGTCGTACAAAATGCTGAATGAGGAACTGGTAAAGAGTGAGCATTCTTATATAATTTAAATTCGTTCTCTAACGAATATCCAAGCTCGTTACTTTCCTTTTCTAGCATGACTTTAGTTTAGTTTTGTTATGTGTTATTTATCATGAAATATTGCTCTTAATATTTCACGGTGCAAATATAGAATTTAATTTCTTAATAGCGAAAATAAATGGACTTTTAGTATAATATTTATAATTATTTAAACCTTTACTCTTCACGTCTTCCTCTGATAGAGATTTTCTATTATTTTCGATCCTTTTTCTTCATTCATTGATAGTTTTAATAAAATATTCAATAACAGAGCATTAATACAAGAAAAAAGATATAATTGCTCTCGGTTGTATTAAACTGTAAGTCTACTAATCTTTAAACTCATTATTTTGATAAATAGTTATTTTTTTTTGAAGATAAACCCCCTGCAGAACCTGAATATATATTTAGAAAACCTCGTTTACACGAATATCATCATAGTGTTTCTATTTACTTTGTTAATCTTTTGAATGATACTAATCGATTAAATAACTCATAAAAAAACCGTCCTGAGACGGGCAATCTCAGGACGGTGAGAGGACAACCAAAGCAATCCTCATTTTCGGGAACTTTATAACTACCTTATAACAAGGCTTTGTCATATAGACAAATGTTTCACTAAAAATTATTATCAATATTTACATACCTTGCTAGATTATCATCAGTGTAAGAATGAATATATTATTCTATTTCAAGATTCTGATTATTTTATAATTATAATGCATAGTTAGTAAAGACTCGCTTCAATAACAATAGCATACAACTTTTTGGCACAGCACAAAACGCATAAAAACCTACATATAAAGAGATTAACCCCTTTCTTAAAACATTAAAATATGACTTTTTAAGGAATAAAAAAATGCTATAACTTTTAACTTATAGCATCATATATCTCTTTGATTGTAATTTACCCTTATATTCAGCCTGTGTATTATTTCATTTGATGTATTTTCATTTCCAAAAACTTAAAAAAATCATCCGCATAAAAATCATCATCTTCATTCATATAATCACGACAAAAGACTCTATACTCATTGCCATTTAGCCCGGGCTCAATTAAAAAATAATACAAAGCATCCCCCTCTCCTTCTTCCAAAATAGTCAATTCATTCTGAGATGTGGCGTTACTTATTATCTGAGACTTGTATAGATATAAAAGGCTATCTACATCTGCAATATTATAGTTTTCGGGAGGAGATACATATTTAATATATTCATCCTCTACTTTGAAGTATTCAAACTCCTGTGACCACCACTTATAGGAATCAGGTAAAGAAAATCCTAATTCTTGCTCCGTGTAGTCGATCCACTCTTCCTTTACTACACCCTTCTTTCCGTGTTTTATTTTATATTCATTAGCTCTAAATAACTCAAGGAACTTATGATACGCAGGGGTCATCTATACTAATTTTAATGGTTTGAGATACAGAATACATTTAGTTTAAAAGTTAACAAATGGCCAATTAAACTAATAATTCGACGTAAATATATTTACAAAGATACAATTCAAAATCAAATACGACCTTACTTGTCAGTAGCAAAATAAAACTTCCGAGATCAGAAACATTCTGCTATTAAATAGAAAAGGTATGCTTAAAGCATACCTTTTCTATTTA
>NZ_DLIY01000031.1:400-3617 GCF_002483985.1 Dysgonomonas sp. UBA7630 | reverse complement strand
ACACCATTAGCTGTAATCCTGAACGCATAGTTTTTTGGATACAACGACGAACAGTCGATTGTTTCATAATATGTGCCTTTAGTCCTGTTCTTTGCCGCAATCTTCTTTACAGGCATGCCTTCCAATGAATACAACTCAAAAGATACTTTTACATCTTCCTTTAATTCATATTCTATGTTCAAGAATGATTCCACCGGGTTCGGATACAGCCTGCAAGTCATCACATCTTCCAATGTGACAGTTTTGACTTGTTCTTTATCTGCATTCTGATTGTTGTCTTTTGGCTCCTTCCACAGTTCATCCAGCAGTGCCTGATTTTCGGGATCGGTGTCCAGATATAAATGATCCTGAGGTGGAAAGAAGAAAGCTGTCTTAAAGATCTCCGTACTGTCCTTCAGGTTGATATTCTTTATGGTTTCAAAGACAGGGTAACGATACCCTTTGCTATACCAACGGCAGGTTTCAAGTTGCTTACCTGAATTGTCTGTTTCACTTGTCACATAACTGCCTTCCTGAGGCACATCAAAAATTGTTTGTAAGGTCTTTACCCTGAGTACAGGGCTAAGGGTATCTCCCGAAGGAAGAACCATCTTTCCATAAGCATCAGCTGTAGTAATCATTGTCCCTTGTGTCTGAATATCCACTGTAGAGGAATAAACTCCCTTTGATCTGTAGTCTGATGAAGATTTTTGCCCGTAGTTTAACGGGAAATGTACCAGTAGCATAGGATCGGTATAGTTTAATACCACCGAAGGGTTTTCATGTCCTCTTTGCAAAAGAGAATCATTTGTTAAATGATAATAGTACATCGTGTTGTGTTCTGTACCGACGATCAGTTCATTGTCTGATACTTTCTTCTTCAAATAGCGGGTATTACCCAGTATATACACACTGTCTCCTTCCAAGGGGGGAAGAGAATAGATAAGGGTATATTCATCGTTGACGGATTTGAGTTTACTGAAATCCCAGAGCTTGTTGGTTCCGCTTTCTCCGGGGTTTATATACTCTACCTGCTGTTTGACCAGTATATCGCCCGCGCGGTATTGGTTGTGAGAAGTGTTCAGCTGTGCTGACAAAGAAAAAGCACATCCGAAAACACTTGCCAATGTTAATGCAATTGCTTTCATGTTATATCAAATATTAAGCGTTAATTCCGGATTATAAAAAGATATCCCTTCTGTTGCTATTTTTTAGATTTAGCACAGTTGTTCTTACATATAAAGTATTTAATGGGATGGAAGGTTAATGTACCCCTTTTAGATTTATATAAGCGAATATCCAGTGTAAGAAATTGAAATGTATATTCATAAGTAATTATTTAAAAAGTTAATTCGTCCTTTTAATTACTTTGCTTTTCTCTTCTGAATACTTCTTCAAATGTATTAAATTATTTTAAAATACATTCTAAATGCATAAAAAATGTTTGAGTTTTAATGGAAAATTAATAAAGCCGCCTATCTTTTTTTGATAAACGGCTCCAATAACAACCTCAACCTATACAATTAAAACTTATACTTCACACCTAACAGATGTCCGTTGCTCTGACTACCTAAACTTTTTTGATATTGATATTCGAATCCTAGATTGTGATAGAATATTCCTCCTCCAACACCGATATAATTTAAAGTAGAGTAAGACGCAGAGATAAACGGCTGCCATATTTTAGTCTTATAAATTGTCTGGCGTTCTATTACCGGAGTGAAGTTATAATCTAAAGCCGATAGTTTGTTATATTGNNTTTAGTTCATAATCAGCAATAACAAGTTTTGCATAAGCTGCTGAATCGATAGGCATATATCTCACACTACCTGTATCTCTGTACTGAATAAAGGGTAACAGAGGTTTATCCGGCTTTTCTTCTTTTATCGGTTCAAACTGCGTCGGACTTACTGATCCTGTAAGCGTTTCACCTTTTATATATTCTTTCTTCGGTTCGGAATCAATAGATGATCGACCGATAAAGAAGCCAATAATCAGACAGACAATTCCAGAGAGAACTATTAAAGTTGCTTTTTTCATAATCCTTCTTCTTTTACGATTTGTTCTACTGTATTTATCATTGACAGAGCAGTCTTTACATATTCGGGCCCTGTTGCATATTTCCAACCGGTATCATCCATTAACCTTTTCACAAATTCGCGCGGATCATTCCTATATGGCCAGGCATCAGCATAACCCGATTTGCGGAACAAAGCCTGATGATCATACAAACAATCCTCTAAAGTGTCATAGACTCGGAACAAACGATACACTATGTATTTGTAATTACCGTTCGATAGCCTTTCAGGAGTACCCACAACCATTTCAGGTGACTTAAAAGCTACATTCGGATTGCTGAAAAATTCTGTTGTTCTCACCAACTGTGTTTTTCCAGCCCAAGAACTACCTTTAGTTATCCCGAATAAATTATTCGGGAGTTTCCCTTCTAAACTCCATCCACGTTCCAAAGCTGCTTGCATAGTTTCAAAGATCGGATGTATTGAATCGTTTGGCTTTTCTTCATGCAGTCTCTTTGCTGCCGGATAAACCGCCTTGACAAAATCAATCTGTTTTTTAGTTGCCATTATTATCCTCCTTTTCTTCTACTTCTATTATATCGGCTTTCTTCCCAAAGAATTTAAATACATTTACTTTTACCTTTTTGCCTCTAGCAGCAAAGTAGTTCACATAAATACTTTCAAGCTCAACACCATAAATGACTAGTAAGATAATAAGCGGTAATAGATCAATTCCGAACGGTTGACCGAATGCTTGACCGAAAGTATATGCCAATATGATCCAAAGACAATAGTTTGTTATCTTATCGAGTGTGCGCCTCACAGCTCTCGATCGCTTCACTATCTCATTTCGATATTTAGCTGCCGATATGCCAAACTTTAAATCTGCCATTGTCAAAAGAAAAGCCAATGCTAAAAGCCATTTAGCCCAAATAAAGAAATCGAGTAATCCAATTAGGAAACCATCTGTATAGTTGTTATCCATCGCATTATTCCTCTATTGGTTGTACTTCTTTTTCTATCTCGTTGGCAATTGCTTTGAATTGTTCGGCATGGGCGATATAATCCTCAGTATCCCGGAGAAATAAATTTACCTGTCCGTTTTCCTTCCGAATATTACCGACCTCATTTGGTACAGAGTTTACTTCTTGTCGAATCGAGCATGAAATCAAGGTTATCACTCCGTTAACAATCGTATATACAACACGATATTCATAACC
>NZ_DLIY01000031.1:0-384 GCF_002483985.1 Dysgonomonas sp. UBA7630 | reverse complement strand
TATTTTATATAAAATATACCTAGTTGGGATAATTTCTGGAAGTGACAAAAAAAACACCCTTGTGAGGTGCTTATGCTAATTTAAGTTGTTAGCCATAATTTACTGTAAATTTAAAGTCGGTATAGAAGCATGGGGATTAGAACTAAACATTTTTGATAACCAAAACAACCCTTTTTGAGTAACAAGCACTTTAGTTACCATAAACGCAGGATGATTATCTCTTGGTATTTCTTTTTCCCTTAATTCGAAATAGCCCCTTTGTATATATTCCTGTTTAGGTTCATTTCTACCTTTAAAAAATACGCCTTTCTCTTGTAACCTTTTGAATAAAGTATTTCTCCCAAATGGTAACTTTAATATTTTTGCTGCTTGTCCGACGTCTGT